>JBAZYI010000027.1:0-19998 GCA_041659345.1 Candidatus Nanopelagicaceae bacterium
AAGGAAGGTCATCTGCACTTTCAGCGCCAAAGAAAGTAGACCCAGTCTTTTTCAGTTCTTCGATTCCAAGGGCGATGACGGACTTCGGGAAGATGTTCCAATAGATTTTCGGAATAATCCACCGATCGGCAAGTTCGGCAGCACGCATTGCCACCCGATGGGCCTGGATGTGATCTGGGTGTCCGTAGCCGCCAATTTCGTCGTAAGTAACAAGTACATGCGGGCGAATCTCGTAAATGATTTCGACGAGTAACTTCGCTGCAGTATCAACTTCTGCCTGCCAGAAGACATCGGGACGATCATTTGGTGGCGTACCCATCATGCCGCTATCGCGATAGCGAACGGTCGGCTCGCCCAGGAAGCGGTAGTCACCAATTCCCAATTCCTTCATAGCTGCTGCGAGCTCAGTGACTCGGTGCTGTCCAAGCAAATCTGTTTGCGCACTTGCCAAGTGGCTTAAGCCAGGGACTAGGACTTCGCCTTCTTCTCCACGGGTGCATGTGACCAAAGTAATCTGGGCGCCCATTGATGCATACATGGCCATTGTTGCGCCGTTGTTGATCGTCTCGTCGTCAGGATGGGCGTGTACGAGGAGCATGCGATAGCCCAGCAATGGTTTTTTACTCATCTAAGTAGACCGCCTCTCAATAGACTGGAAGGGAAGGATCGATCTGCTTTGCCCAAGCAATGACTCCGCCACTCACATGGGCCGCATCTGCAAATCCAGCGTTCTTGACAATCGCAAGACATTCAGCAGAACGGACCCCTGATTTACAGTGCAAGATTATCTGCTTATCTTGTGGCAATTTTGCAAGCGCCCGACCATCAAGGAATTCCTGCTTCGGGATAAGTACCGATCCGGGAATTCGAACGATTTCCCACTCACTTGGTTCACGGACGTCGATCAAGAAAAAATCTGCGTCTGCTTCCATCATCTCTTTAAGTTCGCTCACCGAAATTGTTGAATCTTTCACAGCAATCTCCGCCCCCTCCGTAAGCACTCCGCAGAAAGCCTCATAGTCCTCTAACAATTCAGTCAGCGTTGGTTCTGTGCCGCAGACGGGACAGGATGGGTCTTTTCGAACTTTGATCTTTCGATAGGACATTTCCAAAGCGTCATAAATCATGAGTGAGCCAATCAAAGGATCTCCGATACCGGTGATCAACTTGATGGCTTCAGTAGTCTGAATTGACCCAATCGAGGCACAAAGTACTCCAAGCACGCCACCCTCTGCGCAACTTGGAACCATTCCCGGAGGAGGTGGTTCGGGGTAAAGACACCTGTAGCACGGGCCGTACTCAGCCCAGAAGACACTTGCCTGACCATCAAAACGATAAATGGAACCCCACACGTAAGGCTTTTTCAAAAGAACGCATGCGTCATTGACCAGGTATCTCGTCGCAAAATTATCTGTGCCATCAACGATGAGGTCGTACTGGGAGAAGAGTTCCATAACATTCGAAACATCTAATCGAAACTGATGAAGTTTTACACGCACATTTGGATTGATCTCAGAAATTGTCTCTTGTGCACTCAACGCTTTGCTCTTACCTATATCTGATTGACCATGAATGATCTGGCGTTGGAGATTGGACTCGTCTACGGTATCGAAATCGACAACCCCAATTGTGCCCACTCCCGCGGCAGCCAAGTACATGAGAGCCGGCGAACCAAGTCCACCCGCCCCGACGCAGAGCACCCTGGCATTCATCAATCGCTGTTGGCCAGCCATCGCGACGTCGGGAATGATGAGGTGGCGGCTGTAGCGGCGAACCTCATCAACGCTGAGGGCTGGCCCGGGTGAAACGAGTGGTGGAACCTTCATTGAGACATCCTATTCGCTAGGTGAGACGCTCCCCTTCACAGAGATTGCCCGTACCATATGGTCAATGAGTACAGGTGAGATTCGAACTGAAAACAAGGCACGTCTTCCCCGTGATGAGCGGAGGGCTCAACTCCTCAGTGCCGCACTTGAGGTATTCACGGCCGCTGGTTACCACGCCGCCGCGATGGATGAGATCGCCGATCATGCCAGCGTGAGCAAGCCCGTTCTCTATCAGCACTTCCCGTCCAAACTCGAACTTTATTTGGCAGTCTTGGACCTCCACATTGATGACTTGGTATTCAAGATTCAGAAGGCAATTGCCTCAACGCCTGAAAATGCAAATCGCGTGAGCGCAACCGTTGAGGCTTATTTCGATTTTATAGAGAGCGAAGGAGAAGCCTTCCGACTTCTTTTTGAAAGCGATATGAGTGTCGAGCCGGCAGTTCGCGAACGCCTCAACCGGATGACATATGACTGCGCAGCCGCGATCAGTGCCGTGATTTCCATCGATACAGGCTTACCGCGCGAAGAAGCGATGCTCTTAGGTGTTGGGCTGATCGGGTCTGTCCAAGTTACAGCCAGACACTGGCTAGATCGCGACAGTAAATTATCGCGCGAAACTGCAACGAATCTTTTAACCAGCATCCTCTGGCGTGGAATTTCTGGATTTCCACGCACGGACGAGCGGTAAAAACTGCCCATTCGGCAATCACTCGTCGGACTCGGTAGGATTCGAACATGAGTGCCAAGAAATCAGCGTCAAGCCAGAAAGTCGAAGTGCGCATCGCCATCACCAATATCGCGAGCGAGTTAGCATTTGAATGCCCTTCGAGCGTAGATGAGATCAGATCTGCGGTAACGGTGGCTCTTTCTTCAGGGTCGCCTCTGGTATTGAGTGATATTCGAGGTCGGGAAATAATTGTGCCTTCAGACAAGGTTGGGTTTGTTGAAATAGGAGAGCAAGCAGAGCGCCGAGTCGGCTTCGGCACAGTTTAAGGTGACAAAAACTTTCGCTGATCTATCCCTGCGTCAGGAGACCGTCGCCGCTCTGCTGGCCCATGGATTTACATCGCCATTTGCCATTCAAGAAATGGTGTTGCCGATCGCTCTTAGCGATGGTGATGTCATCGGACAGGCAAAGACGGGAACTGGTAAGACGCTGGCTTTTGGTATTCCGCTCATTGAGCGAGTAATCGCTCCTCTAGATCCTGAGTGGACCACCTTTGAAAACGCTAATCTCCCCCAAGCGCTTGTGGTTGTGCCGACACGCGAACTCTGCATGCAGGTAGCTCGCGATATCGAAGAGTTAACTGCTGGGCGTGGAATCCGTGTCTTAGCTGTATACGGCGGACGGGCTTTTGAACCGCAGATCGAGCAGTTGCAAGCTGGTGTCGAGATCGTCGTTGGCACCCCAGGACGTCTCCTCGACCTTTACCGTCAGGGACAGTTGAAATTGAACAAGGTCGCACGTCTGGTACTTGATGAGGCGGATGAAATGTTGGACCTCGGATTTCTACCAGATGTGGAGAAAATTTTCACGAGCACTCCAAATCGCCGACAGACGATGCTTTTTTCGGCAACTATGCCGGGGGACATCATTGCCCTGGCCAGACGATTCATGTCTCAACCAATACACATCCGCACCCAGGAGAACGATGACGAAAGCGCGGTTGTTTCTCGGGTCGAACAACACATTTTTAGAGCGCATGCCATGGACAAGATAGAGATGTTGGCACGAATTTTGCAGGCCGAGGGTCGCGGTCCCACAATGGTCTTCTGTCGCACAAAGCGCACTTGCCAGAAGACCGCCGACGATCTGTTCGAACGTGGATTTAAGGCGACACCGATCCATGGAGATCTAGGACAGAGTGCCCGTGAGCGCGCTCTTTCCGATTTCAAAGCTGGTAAGTCTGATGTTCTCGTTGCAACCGACGTTGCCGCACGTGGTATTGATATTGATGGAATAACCCATGTCATCAATTTCCAGTGCCCCGAGGATGACAAGACCTACGTTCACCGCATTGGGCGAACTGCTCGGGCTGGGGCACACGGAATAGGGGTCACCTTTGTAGATTGGGATGACATGCCCAGGTGGGGCCTCATCAATCAATCGCTCAAATTAGGACTAGATGAGCCGGTCGAAACGTACTCCTCGTCGGATCATCTTTTCTCTGCACTACATATTCCGGCGGGCTCGAATGGTCGTATCAAGAAAGCGCTCCCAGTCACAGTCACTGCTTCACGAGCGAATCTCAAGGAAAAAGAACATCATGCACCAAGATTGGCGGCACCTGCGAGCCCCAAGACTGAACGTACAAAGAGAGAGCGAACTAGAAATAAGAAGTTTAAAAGCGCTGCAAACTAGTTTTAGTTTTCTCGGTTGCAGCTGCAGTTACCAGGTTGAAGCAAATCCCTTTATCGCTTCGACCATCATCTGAACTGCGATGGCCGCGAGCAACAATCCTGCGACCCGCGCGACTAAAGTCACACCTGACTCTCGAATGATTCGAACAATGGTGGTTGAGCCGTGCAATGTAAGTCCTATTGCCACGTGCACCGCAATAACAGCAATGATGAGTCCGATGATACGGGCTGGTGTTTGAGCCTGCTGAACGAAGATCATTGTTGCAACAATCGCTCCGGGACCCGCTAAGAGAGGGGTTCCAAGTGGGACGAGTGCAATATTTGTTTTCGAATCCGCACTATCAGTATTGCCACGCCCTGTCAGTAACTCTAATGAAATGAGAAGCAGTAAGAGGCCACCAGCAGCTTGCAGAGCCTGTATCGAGACATTCAAGTAATCAAGAATGAAGCGTCCAAAAATTGCAAAAAGTGCAATGACAAAGAGTGAGACTGCCGCTGCTTGATACGCAAGTCGGCGTCGCACCCTTGGAGTCTTATCCGCAACGAGAGCCAGAAAGATTGGGGCCGCTCCAGGCGGATCCATAATCACGAAGAGGGTGACGAACGCCTGTACCGAGAAAGTCAGTGCACTTGCAGTCTCTGATCTCATAAATGCACCACTTTTCCCTCTGCCTGGGATTCCAACTTAGCCCATTGCTCGGGTGCCGTGGTGTTCTCGCCCAATCTATTTGGCTTTCCATTTCCGTGATAATCACTTGATCCAGTCACCGCCAGATCCAGCGCTTTCGCGATATTCCTCAAAATCTTTCGCTCTTCAGGACTCTGGTCTC
The DNA here is from genome assembly GCA_041659345.1 of Candidatus Nanopelagicaceae bacterium. Taxonomy (GTDB): domain Bacteria; phylum Actinomycetota; class Actinomycetes; order Nanopelagicales; family Nanopelagicaceae; genus QYPT01. The sequence goes on from JBAZYI010000027.1 coordinate 5,021, forward strand.
GATGGTCAACTTCGATCCCGTTAAGCCCGGCTTCAAGCAACGGAAGAAAATCATCTGGAGATAACGTTTCTCCACGATGGGAAGCAAATGGGTGAGCAATGATGGCCACGCCCCCTGACGAACGTATCTGCGCAATCGCAATCTCAGGAGTAGGTGCCATGTGAGCTACATAATATTTCGATTCGTTGTTGAGTAAACCTTTAAAGGCGTCGTCTCGAGATTTGATAAAACCTAGGCAGACAAGAGCGTCAGCAAGATGAGGGCGTCCGAGCGTTGCGCCAGGAGGTTTCACTGCATTGATATCTTCCAAGGTCACCGAGATTCCATCTGCATTGAGTAACTCGATCATTCTTATCATTCGAGGAATGCGATCGTCTCGAGTTTGTTCAAGCATTTTCAGCATGGCGACATCACTTCCATCAAAAAGGAGTCCCACCATATGAACGCTCAGGCCGCTCAACGTGAGACATGAAATTTCGGCACCGAGAGCTAATTTCAATTTTCCTCGAATCGCGCCCGTCGCTTCTTCCCAACCCGCAACGGAATCGTGATCAGTCACCCCTAGAACCTCAATGCCTTGAATAATTGCATTGTTGACTAATTCCCTGGGTGAATCTGTTCCGTCACTCACGGTCGTGTGAGCGTGGATATCTATCATGTGAACACCTCGAGCCTTGATGGTCTCGCTCGAAGAACTACCAATGCGCATCCAAAAAGAATCATCACAATTCCAGGAATTACCCAGATATTTGGACGTTGATCCAACCACCAGAAGGCAAGGATTGAGCTCACCGGAACTTCGAAAAAGATAACGAGGGAGACAATCGCAGGTGAAACTCGTTTCAACGTCGAGTTAAACATGGTGTGACCGAGAATCTGCGCCCCAAGAATTAGCCCACCAACGATCCACCACTCAATTGCCGTGAAATGCAAGACTTGGAGTGAATTGATTAGCGAATAAGGAAGCACCGTTACCGCACACACAAAATAGCAGATGGTCGTATACGTGGTGGTTTCAATTGTTTCTTGAGCACGCGCTCCCACCATCATGTACAAGGCTGCGAGTGCCGCGGAAATGAATGCCGCGAGATCACCTAGAAAAGATCGAAATGAAATGTGCAGATCTACGCCTGACACAAGCAGCACTCCACCAAAACTTACTGCCATTCCCAGCCATGCTCGAGAAGGAATATGTCCTCCAGAGATCTTTACAAAGAGGGCCGCAAAAATCGGCTGAAGTGCAACGATGCCGGTTCCTGCCGCGACAGTGGTCATTCTCATTGCAAGAAAGAAGCCGCAAAAGTGAAGAGCCAGGAGAACTCCAGCGAGAATTGACCACTTCAATCCGGCTCGTTGCGTGAGTTGCTTATGTCTGAAAGCGAAGGGCGCCGTCACGATTGCTCCCCCCAAATTCCTCCAGAAAATGAGCGTGGATACCGGCATGGAGCTGAGCGCAATCAACGGTCCCGATGTTCCGATTCCCAGTATCCCGATTCCAAGCCGGGCTAGGTCTTGATTGCTCGGTATCGAGTCGTGGCTCGTAATCTGATTGGATCGCGTGGAACCCATCAAGCAAATCCCAGCGGAACTCCGACCAGAGACTTCTTCCTCACAATTAGATTTGCCACAATTTCAAAGATCGCCACTGACGCTGGCAATTCAGGATCGGAGAGAACGACGGGGGTTCCCGCATCACCACCAGTTCGTAGGGCGTCACTGAATGGAATTTTTCCTAGTAGAGGCACATCCGCCCCCACCAATTGCGAGAGGCGCTCAGCAGTAGCTTCACCCCCGCCAGTTCCGAAAAGGGACATTGGCTCACCGCAACTGGGACAAGGAAAATCAGACATATTCTCGATCACACCAATAACGTGCTGTTTTATTTGATGAGCAATACGGCCAGCTCTTTCAGCAACCTCGGCCGCAGCAATCTGCGGTGTCGTAATCACGATGATTTCGGAAGCAGGCACTAACTTACCGAGTGAAATTGCCAAATCACCGGTTCCAGGCGGCAAATCAATAAAGAGAAGGTCCAAATCGCCCCAATACGCGTCGCTTAAGAGCTGTTCGAGGACTCGGTGGAGAAGAGGACCGCGGTAGGCAACAGCATCCGAGCGCTCTGGCTTAAACATCTCCATCGAGACGCTCTTCACTCCATAAGACTCAAGCGGAATGAACATCTGGTCAATCGCAGTGGGTCTCTGCCCCATCAAACCCATCAACCGCGGAACCGAATGCCCATAAACATCCGCATCAAGTATCCCTACTCGCAGCCCTTTTTGCGCGGCTGCGACTGCAAGATTTACGGTGAGAGATGACTTCCCCACTCCACCTTTACCTGATGCAATTCCAATAACTCGAGTAAGTGAATCTGCCTGCGCGAAGGGAATGAATTTTTCTCGACCATTTCGGAGAATCTTCTTTACCTTATCTCTCTGCTCTTCAGACATGACGCCAAAATCGAGTATCACGTCTTTGACTTCTTCGACGCTTCTTAAAGCACTACCGACATCGTCCCTCAAGCGATCCTGCATCGGGCATCCAGAAATCGTGAGGAGAACTTTAATCCTCGCGACACCTCCCTCGAATACAACAGATTCAATCATTCCCAACTCGGGAAGCGGTTTATGCAGTTCTGGATCCTGAACCTTCTCAAGGGCAGCATGGATTTTTTCAATAACCGTCATAGGACATCCGGATCTATTTTTGGGGCTACGGGTGTGATAGAAGAAGAATCATTCTTGTCATCAAGAACTTCAGCAAGTTGTTTCTTTAGGAAACTCTTCGGATTAAGGTCCGACGGTTTAAGGTCTTCGAATCCAGGTCCCAGATTCTCTTTCAACTCATTTGTTGCCGCCTGAGAGAATTGTTGGATCTTTCGGACTATGCGAGCAGCATCGGAGGCAAGTTTGGGAAGACGTTCGGGGCCCACCAGAATCAGCCCAAGAACGGCTAATCCGATCATTTCGCCGGCTCCGATATCAAAAAACATAAGTAGAGCCTACCCTTTTACCCTCGGACCAGCCTCCGAGGACTATTTGGCCGAATTATTGAGATGCGATAAGTGTGACAACCACATCATGGGAGACGCCATCACGGAGATATGTGAGTGGAACCGCGTCGCCAACGCTCTTTGCGCGGACCGCAACGATTAATTCGTCGGCACTTCCGATCTCTTTGCCATCAAATCGCGTGATGATATCTCCCGGCTTCAACCCAGCCTTGTCTCCAGGACCACCCGGACGAACCCCTGCAGCACCGCTGGTGATCTTGGCTCCACCGTCGGCGAAATTCGATTCAACCGAGATCCCAAGTATGGGATAAGTAGCCTTTCCTGTGCTGATCAATTGATTGGCAGTTTTGCGCGCTTGGTTTATTGGAATTGCAAAACCTAGTCCGATAGATCCAGATTGACTTCCGTAAGACGAACCAAGAGATGCAATCGCTGAATTCACACCAATGACCCTTCCGGTCGAATCCACAAGCGGTCCACCCGAATTACCAGGATTAATGGCCGCATCGGTCTGTATTGCATTAATAAATGAGTTGCTCCCACTCGACCCACCAGCAGTTACGGCGCGATCCTTTGCGCTGATAATTCCTGAAGTAACAGTCCCAGAGAGCCCCAATGGAGATCCGATCGCAATCACTGTGTCACCGACCGCGATCTTGTCGCTGTCACCAAATTGAAGAGCCGGGAGATTTGTTGCTTTCACTTTCAAGACCGCTAAATCATAAGAGGAATCCCTACCGATTACAGTCGCATCCAATGTCCGACCGTCATTGAGTTTCACGACGATGGATCCAGACGTCGACATAGCTCCCTCAACTACGTGGTTGTTGGTCAGAATGTACCCTGTACTGTCGATGATGAAACCGGAGCCGGTGTCGCTTCCGCTTTCGGTCTGAGTTGAAATGGAGACGACTGAGGGAAGGACTCGTTGAGCAATACCGGCTACTGAATTTGGTTGGCGCTCGATCGAGCTAGAGACTGATACAAGATTGACGCGATGACCGAGAATTGAACTGCCGCCTGTTAGTTCACCGACTGTTCCACCGACAAGCCCCGCGACTACCGCCAATAAGACGGCAGAGCCAAGGGGTATGTGGGTGCGTTTTGGTTTATAAACCGGATTCGACCACCATGCCTGAGCGGGTGCTACTGGTTCTGTAGGAGCTGGCTCCATTGATTCCATATTCAACTCTTGTGCCCCTTTACTCTTTTGCTGGCCTCTTCACAATCCATCAATAGCACATTCAATATCGCGTTACAGAGAATTTCATGAGAGAGCGCTCCCAGAATTCCTAGAAATGTGAATTTCTAGCATTCTCAACGTTTCGTTGCGAGTAGCAACCCATCTCCAACGGTCAGCAGTGAGGTCACCCACGTATTTGTCGCCAATTTAATACTCTTGCCTGCTTCTCGCAAAGCAATTGTGCGTGGATCTCGTTGTGCAGGATCGCAAACTTTGCCACCGCCGTAAAAGCTATCTATGACCAAGACACCGCCAGTGCGAAGTATGCGTTGGGCTTCGTCAATCGCAAAACTCAGATCCTCGGGGTCGTTTCGAAGTACGACAAGATCATATGCGCGGTCGGTAAGTTTGCTGATCACGTCCAGTACTGGATTAGTAATTAATCGGTACCTCTGGGGAGCAATTTCCGCTTCTGCAAAAGCCGTTCTGGCGATTCGGGCGTGCTCGGCCTCGCTGTCGATGGAAGTCAACGTGCCACTCTCAATCATGCCACGCAGCAGCCACAAGCCACCGACTCCAGATCCCGTCCCGACTTCTACGACTGACTGAGCTGAAATCAAGTGGGCCACAAAGTGAAGGAAGGCTCCCGTGCCAGATGAAATGTTATTTGCGCCGATTTCGACACCCCGAGCGCGTGCCCGCGTAAGAATCTCGTCCTCTGAAATAAATGCTTCTGCGTAGGTATGCGTATCGACTTTCATCAGAGCCCCGCAATCCAGTCCATTAAAAGTCGAACTCCAAACCCAGTGCCACCCTTTGGGTTTTCTCCAGCGTCGCTCTCACTTCGCGCCGGTCCAGCAATATCGAGATGCACCCAATTGCGCTTGCCCGCAAAATGTTCGAGGAACAGTGCCGCGGTGACAGAACCTGCGGAAAAATGGGCTCCATTTGCCGTGTGATTGAAATCTGCGATCTCACTTCTTAGTGCACCCTTGTAATCATCAAGAAGTGGCATGTGCCAGACACGATCACCTGACTTCTCCCCCAATGAACTCAGAGTCTTGGCTAGTGCAACATCACGTGTGAACATCGCAGCATAATTCCGACTCAAACTTGCCGTTGCTGCGCCAGTAAGAGTTGCCACATCTACCAAGTAATCTGGATTTAGTTTTCGGTCCGCGTAAGCCAGTCCATCCGCCAGAACTAACCGACCCTCTGCATCCGTATTTATTACCTCTACGGTGGTGCCACCGTAATGCTTGATAACATCGCTTGGACGCTGGGCAGTACTTGAAAGCGAGTTCTCGGCGCACATCAATAACGCCGTTACTCTTACGCGTGGCTTTATTTCTGGCATGGCACTAATAACGCTTAGCACGGTCGCGGCTCCAGCCATATCGCTTTTCATGCTGATCATGTTCTCGTATGGACGCTTGAGAGAAACTCCACCAGTATCAAAAGTAATTCCCTTGCCAACCAGGACAACATGAGGCCATGCCGTTGAACCCTTGGGAGCGTAAGTAACCTCTATAAAACGAGGACCAGGGTTTGGCGATGAATTTCCGACAGCGAGCAGCCCTCCGAATCCAGCTAGTTCTTTGCCCGCAAGAACCTTAATGGCGAGATCATATTTCTTCGCCATACTCTTAGCCTGATCCGCAATCCATGCAGGATTCTTTAAATTGGAAGGTGTGTGGATGAGATCTCGACTCATCCAGACATGCTTTGCCATGAGTGCTGCTCGCTGCACTTCTTGCAGATGAGTATCAGCCACTAAAAACTTTGGAACCTCACTTTTCTTGGTATCAGATTTCTGATTCCAGAGATACGTGCCAAGGACAAGTGCAATCGCGTGTGCACGAATATCCGTTCGCGATGATGCCGCTAAGCTAAAAAGGGACTTCGAAGTACCTTTCATCTTTCGGCCAAGAGCAGCTCCAGCATTTCTAGAATCTGTAACGGATTGCTTACCGAGTCCTACAAAAATCAAACGCTCGGTTTTCACGTCAGATACGCTTACGGGAATTTCAAAAACCTCTCCCGCTTTTCCAGTAGCTGAAAAAAAAGCCAGTTCATCCGCGAGGTTTAGTTCAAATTTAGATTCCACTCTGCTGACCATTGCCGAGGATGTCGGAAAAGCGAATTCGCCACTTTCGGATTTGGTGAATCCAATTGCTACAACTTCACAGTCAATGACTGACTCAAGTTCAAGAGGCCGTGCGAAAAGCGTCGGTATTTCCATGGCACTCACGCTAGCGAAGTAAATGGATTATTTCTTGACTAACAGTTGTACCGCCGCGTGGAGAGCGTTTCCGAGATTTGAGGCTTCTTCACCATTGAGTTCGACCACGAGACGTCCGCCACCCTCGAGGGGAATGCGCATCACCAGACTACGAGCCTCTTTTGTGACCTCCATGGGTCCGTCGCCTGTACGAGGTTTCATGGCTGCCATCTTCGGACTCCTTCTCAATCACTTCTGCAGCCCCTGCAGGGCTAGCGATCCACACCTGCGCGCGGGATGAGGGAGAAGTATCTCGCATTTACCGCCCAAGCAGGAAATTGAGGGCGGATTCTCACATATTTAAGCGTGCGGTCAGGCGAGTTCTCCCCGCGATTATTACTCCAGAGACAGCTCTCTCTGGGACATGCAGGATCTCGGCGATCTCGGCCGAACTCAGAGAGCGTACGTAATACAGAGTCAGGATGATCCGCTCCTCCTCAGGCAGACTGGCGAGCAACTGAGCCAGTGTCTGCGAGGTCATGGCTCCAAGATTACAGACACGAGGCCTACCGCCGTGGGGTTACAGACATAGACCCAGTGCTTCTTCCACCGTAGTACTCCAATGGAGCAACTCCATCTGGCCGGGCTTCACGAACCCCTCCCTCTCAAGGTGAGTAAGGAGCTCTCGAAGCGGATCGTAAAGACCAGAGGGATCAAGAATAATCACTGGCTTATTGTGGAAGTTAAGAAATCTGCCAACCCATATTTCAAAAAGTTCTTCCAGAGTTCCGGGACCACCAGGCAACGCAATAAATGCATCTGACATATCTTCCATCATTGCTTTTCGCTCTCGCATGGATTCAACGACATGCAACTCGTGATTATCGTTGTCGGCAAATTCAATATCCACCAGAGACTGCGGAATGACGCCAATTGTCCGTCCTCCACCGGCACGAACCCCCCTGGCCACTGCCCCCATCATGGAGATGTGTCCTCCGCCAGAAACTAATTCCCACTTATTTGCGCCGATGGCATTGCCTAAATTGGCGGCAAGGTCAAGATACTTTTTATCGATCGTCGGTGAAGAAGAGCAGAAAACGCAAACACGCATCCCCGAAGGATAGGGGCTACCCTTTGACCATGTCGCCCATTACTCGCTCCGCTCACGGTCATGGCCTAGCTACAGTCACATTTGACGGGGTCGTTCTCGACATTTGGTTCCCTTCTCCTGCACTGGGTGCCAAATTTGGACCTGCGCCGACCTTTCTCGAAGCCCTCATCGGTCGAGATGAGGATCGTCGAGTCAACCGCGAATTATTCTCCGTTGAAATTGATCTGGATGATGCGCCGAAGAACGTAATTGATGCCTACTTGCGCCTGCATCTACTTTCCCACCGACTTGTGCAACCGCACGGTTTATCTCTGGAAGGTATATTTGGAATACTCAATAATGTGGTCTGGACTTCACAAGGACCCTGCGAGGTTGAGGGTTTTGAGGAAACCCGCGGCCGACTCATTGCGAAGCACGCAAATGTGACAGTTTTTGGAGTTGATAAATTCCCCCGAATGGTCGATTACGTAATTCCTAGCGGTGTTCGAATTGCAGATGCAGATCGCGTCCGTTTAGGAGCTCACCTTGCTTCGGGTACAACGGTTATGCACGAAGGTTTCGTCAACTTCAATGCGGGAACCCTGGGTACATCCATGGTTGAAGGGAGAATATCCTCTGGTGTGGTTGTTGGAGATGGATCTGATATCGGTGGTGGTTCGTCGATTATGGGCACCTTGAGTGGAGGTGGCAAAGAAGTGATCTCGATCGGTAAAGGTTGTCTCCTTGGCGCCAACTCCGGTCTTGGCATTTCACTCGGTGATAACTGTGTCATCGAAGCGGGCACGTACATAACGGCAGCCGCCAAGATCTCGTTGCCAGATGGTGAAATTGTGAAGGCCAGTTCTCTTTCTGGTGCTAACAATTTATTGTTTCGTCGAAATAGTGTGGGCGGAAATCTTGAAGCAGTTATGCGCACGGGCACGTGGGGTGGGCTTAACTCAATATTGCACGCTAACTAACAATCCCAAACCAGGTTGAGGGCAACTTCGTCCTACTTTGAAAGACAACTCCTGAAATTGTGACTTTCTTTCCGGCAGCGGACGTGCCCATAATTCTTGCCACGGTTCCACTCGAGTTCCTGGCAATTACCTGAAGGCTCACGACATCGGGTAATCCAAAGGCGCTCGACACGAGTGCTTGCGTGAGAGGACGAATCCATTTTGCGTAGCGAGAATTATACGTTGGATCCAAACTCCATGGGTCAGGAACGCTGATTGCATATGTAAGCGCGGTGCCCCAAGCATTCTGTGAGGATTCTGTTATGCCGCCGGAGGAAGAAGAGTAGTAAGCCCCGATAGGTTTGGAATTGAAAAGAATTGTTAAACCAGTTGTGTCATCCGTGGAGGTCGAACTGACCGCAGCCTTCCACAACTTACCGTAGGTCGCTTCCGATTCCTTGGAATACCCGACAAATGCCTGGTCCTGCGAGGATCCATATAGATTGCAGTCGCAACTAGTTTTGATGCTTCCACCCTTGTTGAGCGCATACGTCCTTGATGCAATGGCCTGCGCTTGTAGTGATGCCAGCGGCCATGAAGAGGGAACTTCACCAATCCCCCAAAGGTACTCATCATGAAGACGGACAGTATTTGTCACCTCAATGCGGTATCCAAGGACGGCCGTCTTTACGAGTTTCACTTGGATCTGTCCGTATCGATATTTCGTGGTTACCTTTCCATTTACAGTTGAAACAACTGTCGGAGAACCTTCTAGATATCGAGTCCCAGTCCAACGAATCGTCCAGGTTGTGCCACTGGGAAGTGAGTCAACAGTTCCATCCGACCCGAGGACAGTTGGGAAAGCTACATCTCCAAGCAAAGTGAAGTTCACCTGCGCCTTAGCCGGCAAAACTCTCAAGGGTTCACCGACTAAAGCATCTTTCACATTACCCGCAATAAGTTGCACTTGCCCAAGTGGTGTGTCAGTCCTTAGAGAAAAATTGGTTAGGAGGTGACCAATGTTTACACGCAGCATCTGATCGTCTTTAAACGGCTCCAACGTCACGTATGAGTAGTAGTAACGCAAGATTTGGGAGGCTGTTCTGCCTTCCAAAGCCTGGGCTCTCGCGCCGATCTGACTCATCCCAATGCCGTGTCCGTACCCTGAACCTTGAAAATTGAAAACGGTTGGAAGTGCTGTGTCGGCGTGAGCAGAAACTGGATTTGTTGCTAGCAGGAAAAAGAACGGAACTACAAAAAGCAATCGCCCCTTAAATATCCTCATCGGTGGCTGCACTTCTTCCGACCTTCAAGAACTTCTCGTAGGCGCCAACAACTTCGTTTGGCTCGCCGCGTTGGATCAATTTGCCCTTGTGCAGCCAAGCAACTTCGTTGCAGACATCTCGAATTGTTGCAAGACCATGGCTCACTAGTATGAGGGCACGATCTTCACCGCGTAGTTCTTTGATCTTATTGAGGCTTTTCTCTTTGAATTTTGCATCTCCAGTACTTAGCGCTTCATCAACTATCAAGATGTCCGGCTTGATTGTCACTGCCACTGAGAATCCAAGGCGGGAAAACATTCCACTGGAGTAGGTGCGCATTGGAGCATCAATTGCTTCGCCAAGTTCGGCAAAGTCGGCGATCTCATCAAACTGCTCCTGAATTTCCTTGCGCGACATGCCAGCGGCTAATCCACCAAGTTGCACGTTCTCTCGACCGGAGAGGGAAGGATTGAAGCCAACGCCCAGTGCTAGCAACGTACTTACCTTTCCGTAGACTTCTACTCGCCCCCGAGACGGCGGCAATATTCCAGAAATGACGCGCATTAAAGATGATTTACCAGCACCGTTTGCACCGACAACTCCCAGGACAGATCCATAGGGAATATTGAGAGAGACATCATCAATGGCGTGGATAATTCTTGTGTGTTTGGATCCGCGACCGAGAGAACTCACCCGCGCTTTTAACGTCGGACGTCTGTCGATCGTTGTTTTGTAAACAAGACCCAAGTGCTGAACTGAAATTGCGAGTTCACCAGGCTTGTGCTCGGAATTAGACACGGACGGCAAAATCACGCTCCCTTGATAGGAAGAAGTAGGTTCCGATAAACAAAATACCTAATGCCCATGCCAATCCTTGGAGCATGCTGGTTAAGTGCGGTACTTCGTTGTGAACAATACTTCTAGACCAGGAATCAAGCATCGGAAAGAGCGGGTTGAAAGCCTCGAATGATCGCAATTGTGGACTGAGAGTGGATACTTCATAGAGGATTGGTGAGAGGTAGAGCCATGTTCTGCTGAAATATGGCAAGAAACTAGAGATGTCGCGGAAATAGACATTGGCGCATGAAATCAAGATTGAAAGTCCCAATGCAAATATCCCAGTAATCAATACGACGGGGATCGACCAGAGCAATGCCCATCCGAATGGAAATCCCATTGCCGTTCGAATGACAAAAAATACCAAGATTGTTGGGAGGAAATTGATAAAGGATATGTATGTCACCGAGATGGGAAGCATGATCCGAGGAAACGCGGTATTGAGAATGAGTTTCTGCCCCCTGACCACAGATTTCGATCCCGCAGTCATTGAATTTGCTACAAAATAGAATAAGAAGAGACAACCCGTTAGGTGGACGTAACGAACTTTGTCACTGTGACCGCCAATGATCACGATCAGAAGAAAATAAACTCCCGATAGGAGTAGCGGATTAAGAACAAGCCAGACTTGGCCAAAAACGGAATCGAAGTGCTTCTCGTGAAGTTCCGAACGCGAGTACTCCGAAATAAATCCACGGCGTGCCCAGAGAGAGCGCCAATATTTTCGAAGTGGCGGCAACCCGACTTTATACGGCTCATAAACCTCGACGGGGACGGCTTTCATTGCGAAAGGTTACCGCAAGCAGTCCAAGGGGTAGGAATCACTCAGAGGGCACGAGCGAACGTGGCGAAAGCAGGTATCCAGCGCCCCAGGACATATGCATGGTCAATAAGATCCAGGGAAGTCTCAGGTAATCCGCGATCCTTTGACCAATGAGTAGTGATGCAAGACATAAGAAAAATAAGTAAAGGCAAGCGGGGATCAACCAAAGTGGCGAAAATAAAAACCCACACAAAATTGAAATGACAGTGCCAAGAAGTGCCAAAGGCGGTGCGAGGTATCGAAGATTGACAGTGCCACGATGCCGCCTGATCACTACATGTCGCCACCGACCATACTCGTAATATTGTTTTGCGAGCGCTTTCAGATTCGGCCGTGGTCTGTAAGTGACGTGAAGTCGAGGATCAAAATAGACAACCCCGCCCGCCGCACGGAGCCGATAATTGAGTTCCCAATCTTGGGCTCTCGTAAACCGTTCATCAAATCCGCCAGCGGCTATGAGTGCATCGCGCATAAAGACACCTAAATAAACAGTATCTACGGGACCGGCGCTTCCCCCGGTGTGGAAACGGGATGCACCCACCCCAAATGAACTTCTCATTGCCAGTGCAACCGCCCGTTCAAAATTTGTCCGTCCGTCAGCAGCCATTACGCCACCCACATTGACGGCCCCTGTTCTCTCGAGAATTTGCACGGCTAATGAAATGTAGTTATTTGGAATCTCGGCATGACCATCGACTCGGACGATGACTGGATATGTAGATGCCTTGATTGCCAGATTAAGTCCAGCGGCAGTTCTCCCTGTTGGGTTCTCGACTACAACGATTCGAGCATCCTTCTTTCCCAGTTCCTCAGCAACTAACTCTGTTCGATCTGTTGAGGGCCCAACAGCGAGAATGACCTCCAACTTCCCGAGATAATCCTGAGAAAGTATCGCTTCCACTGCATGCACCAGATAAAGCTCTTCATTGAGGACAGGCAGGATTACAGAAACGCCATTTTGAGCGCGCCCATCGGACTCAGCTGATTTCATAACGCCACCACGCTATCGTGCAAGTACGCTCTCCCTGTGAAATCCACGCGCACAATTCGGATAATAACCTCTCTTTCCATCGGGGTGTTATTTGTCTCTGCCTTCGCCTGGCTCGGGTTAGGGCATGTGAGTGGATCTCTTAGGAGAGTGAGTGCATTTGAGGGATTGAAAACACGCCCCGAGAAGGCATCGACCGCCCTTAATTATCTGCTTGTCGGATCTGACACCCGTGAAGGACTGACCAATGCGGAACTAAAGGAATTGCGGGTCGGCAGGAAGACAACTGCTGCTGGTAAGCGATCTGACACCATACTTCTTGTCCACATAAGCAAAGAAAGAGATAACGCTGTCATCATCTCGCTTCCTCGAGACACATTGGTGACCATCCCACAACGCACCGAAACCGACGGGACAATAATTCCTGCAACTCAAGCAAAACTCAACGCCGCTTATAGTTGGGGCGACGCGCCCTTGCTTATTCAGGTAATTGAAGAAACGACTCAACTTCGCATTGATCACTACATTGAAATTGATTTTGCGGGATTCGCCCATGTGGTCGATGCGCTTGGGGGAATTCAAGTCTGCACAAAAACAAGTATTAATGATCCGAAGAGTCACTTGATTCTCTCCGCTGGTGTCCATACCTTAAATGGCATAGAGGCTCTGAAGTACGTGAGAACCCGAGACTTTGATGGCATGGGTGATCTTGGTCGCATGCAACGACAACAACAATTTATGAGCTCTGTACTCCGCAAGGCGATGAGTACGGGAGTGCTGCTGAATCCTGTTAAATTAATAAATTTCTTCAATGCCGCAATGGCGACCGTTAAAACCGACTCAGCGCTTAATAGTCGAGACTTAATTGAATTAGCAAAGCAGGTGCGCAATTTATCTGCAACTAAGATTCGTACTCTTACTGTTCCTTTATCCAATGTTAATTACTCAGTTCCCGGTCTTGGATCAACGGTGATCTGGGACCCTGTCTTGGCTCCGGAACTATTCACTCGGCTTCGTAATGACCTTGCCGTTGTGGACACCGTAATCCCGACTCCATCCGCCAGCGCCACTTCCACTACCGTCAAAAAATCAGCGAGCGCGAAGGCTCGCCCTACACCAACGATTATCGATAAATTCAAGACTCGGACTGCGAATGAAGATCCTTGTGGTGCGCTCAAATAGTTAACGGCGCCCTTCTATACTAAAGCCCATGAAACACGTTCTCTCTGTTATAGGTACTGGTTATCTTGGCGCAACTCACGCAACCTGCATGGCCTCACTCGGGTATACGGTCGTCGGAGTTGATTCTGATAAAGAAAAAATCGCGCGACTCTCACGAGGAGAATTGCCCTTTTACGAGCCAGGTTTGGAAGAACTACTTCGTGAACAGCTCGCGACTGGTCGACTTACGTTCACTTCAGAGTTCGAAGATACCGCCAACGCCGACGTGCACTTCATTTGCGTAGGAACTCCCCAGAAAGAGAAGAGCCTCGCTGCCGACTTGAGTTATGTTGAAAGCGCAGTCGAATCCGTCATGCCATTTCTTAAACCTGGCTCTCTGGTGGTAGGAAAATCAACGGTCCCGGTCGGGACTGCGCAAGCCCTAAGCAAGAAACTTGCAGCCTCAGCGCCACAAGCCGAACTGGCTTGGAATCCAGAGTTCCTGCGCGAGGGATTTGCCATAGAGGACACGCTTCGACCCAATCGGATCGTTGTAGGAGTTACTAGCGATAACGCTGAAGAGACTCTCCGAGAAGTCTTCGCACCCCTTCTTGAAATTGGAACGCCATGGATTCGCGCAGATCTGCCAACCTCAGAGTTGGTGAAAGTTGCGGCCAACTCTTTTCTGGCGACAAAGATTTCTTTCATCAACGCCATGGCAGAAGTGTGCGAGGCGGCAGGAGCTGACGTCACTGTTCTCTCAGAAGCCATTGGGTATGACCCGCGCATTGGCAATAAATTCCTTCAAGCTGGAATTGGTTTTGGTGGAGGTTGCCTTCCTAAGGATATTCGCGCGTTTATGGCGAGAGCAGATGAATTAGGAGCAAACCAAGCACTCGAATTCCTACGTGAGATTGACGCCATTAATGTGCGTGCCCGGCGTAGAGTCATTGAAGTAGTCCATAGGCTCCTTGGGAATGATTTATCTGGCTCTAAGATTGCAGTTCTTGGTGCTGCATTCAAACCTGAGAGCGATGACGTGAGGGATTCTCCCGCACTGGACATCGCATCTCAACTACATGGCACGGGCGCGAAAGTTACTGTCCATGACCCAAAAGCAATTGAAAATGCTCGCAAGCGCTTCCCACAACTCTCCTTTGCCGATGAAATACGGGATTGCCTCGATGAGGCCGATATCGTGCTCCACCTCACCGAGTGGCGCGAATACCGTGAGTTAAGGCCATTCGACCTCATTAATCTCGTGAAGAACCCACTCATCCTTGACGGCCGTAATGCTTTAAATCGCGAAGAGTGGATTCGAGCCGGTTGGAGTTTTCATGCGCTTGGACGAGCGGACACATGAGTGGAGATGCGACTGAGGTCGTCATTGATCAGATTCTCGCAATGAAAACATGGGCGGTCGTTGGGCTAAGCAGTA
>JBAZYI010000028.1:0-19631 GCA_041659345.1 Candidatus Nanopelagicaceae bacterium
GAAGAACAGGAGGGTGTGCCCATCTGTCCATCCATCTGTTGCCGCCAAGGTGAATGCGTACACGAGTGAAAAGAGACCAGCAGTCGCAGTGAGCACACCGGGAATGTCGTAACTTCGATCGCCAAGGGCTTTCGATTCCTTGATGATTGGACCAGCCATGAGTGCTGCAAAGATTGCGATTGGGACGTTTACACCTAAGCACCAGCGCCAGTTTGCGTACTCAGTAAGAACTCCACCGAGGATGAGCCCGATCGCTGCGCCACCACCAGAGATTGCACCGTAGACACCGAATGCCTTAGCGCGTTCCTTTGGAACGGTGAATGTCACGTTAAGAAGTGAAAGTGCCGCTGGGGTGAGAAGCGCACCGAAGGCACCCTGCAATCCGCGTGCAGAGAAGAGAAGTGCTTGTGAGGATGCAATTCCACCAAGCGCTGATGCTCCCGCGAAGCCAAGAAGACCGATGACGAAGCTGCGCTTGCGTCCGACGTAGTCAGCGATACGGCCACCCAGGAGAAGCAGGCCGCCGAACGCCAACGTGTAAGAAGTGATGACCCATTGTTGATTTGCGTCGGTAATACCGAGATCGATCTTTGCACTTGGGATTGCGATGTTGACGATTGATGAATCCAGAATGACCATTAGCTGAGCGATTGCAATGACTCCCAGCGCTCTCCATCTGTTCGGGTCAAGTCCATCTTCGGTGTGCTTATTAGTCACGCTTTCTCTCCTTGCGAGTGTTTGATTGTTGGAATAATGACGTCATCGACAAAGTGCTCAATGAATTTTCGATTGACGCTCTGGTGGGACATGAAAATGCGGAAACTGATCACTGCAGGAACGAGTTCCAGGACGATCTCCGTTTGTGCTGAGTTTGTAATTTCTCCGCGAGCTCTGGCTCGATCGAAAATTGCTCCGTGGGCGGTGCTGGCGTATTCAGCGACTGAGGAAGTGAGCACCGCTGCCAAATCCCCATCGGTGCGGGCCGCCGTCATCAGACCACGGATGAACTGACCATCCTCGCTCTCCATCGCCTTGACTTTCTCCGTGATGATCTCGATGAGGTCACCGCGAAGCGAGCCGGTGTCGATCGGGGGGGATTTACAGAAGGCGTAGTGATGGACAGCGGCGGTCATCAATTCGGCCTTGTTCTTCCAGCGACGATAAATCGTGGCTTTGCTGACGTGAGCTCTCAGGGCAACGGCCTCAATCGTGATGTGCTCATATCCGACCTCACCGAGAAGATCAATGGCCGCTTTTTCGATAGCGGTATCTCGGGAGCGGTCGCGCGGGCGTCCAATACAAGCAGCAATGCTCATCATGTGGTCACCCCTTTCGATACGGAACCGTACCGTATCGTAATTAGCATCGCAAATCGAAAGTACGCCTACGATTACCCCATGAGCACGATGAAGCCACGGTCAGGTCTTGTCACGGATGGAATGGAGCGTGCTCCTGCGCGCGGAATGCTCCGCGCGGTGGGCATGGGAGATGGCGATTGGGTCAAGCCGCAGATCGGCATTGTCTCGTCGTGGAACGAAATTACCCCCTGCAATTTATCCCTTGAGCGTCTAGCCAAAGCCTCACGCCAAGGCGTCATTGATGCTGGCGGATTCCCGCTTCAGTTCGGAACGATTTCGGTCTCTGATGGAATCTCCATGGGCCATGAAGGCATGCACTTCTCGCTCGTATCTCGAGAGGTCATTGCCGACTCGGTCGAGACCGTTATGCAGGCAGAGCGTCTTGATGGAATGGTGACATTCGCAGGATGCGATAAATCATTGCCAGGCATGATGATGGCCGCAGCGCGCATCGATGTCGCAAGTGTTTTTGTTTATGCGGGTTCGACATTGCCAGGACAAGTGGATGGCAAAGATGTCACGATCATTGATGCATTCGAAGCAGTTGGTGCGTGTGCGCGTGGCCTGATTTCGCAAGATCAACTAGACAAGATCGAACGCGCGATCTGCCCCGGTGAAGGTGCATGTGGCGGGATGTACACCGCAAACACAATGGCAACTGTTGGCGAAGCAATTGGACTCTCACTCCCAGGTTCTGCCGCCCCACCAGCGGTTGATCGCCGACGCGACGCGTTCTCTGTAAAAGCAGGTGCCGCAGTTGTTGAATTGATCCGTCAAGGAATCACCACTCGTGACATTCTCACCAAGCCTGCATTTGAGAACGCGATCACTGCGGTTATGGCATTGGGTGGTTCGACCAATGCCGTTCTGCATCTGCTCGCAATTGCCCACGAAGCAGAAGTTGATCTAGATCTCGAAGATTTCCATCGCATCGGCTCTAAGGTGCCACTACTTGGAGATCTCAAGCCATTTGGTCGCTTTGTGATGAGCGACATGGACAAAGTTGGTGGAGTGCCGGTTGTCCTTAAAGCATTGCTAGATGCTGGTTTATTGCATGGTGATGTTCTTACCGTGACAGGAAAAACCATGGCCGAGAATTTAGCCGATATCGCGCCGCCAGATCCCGACGGAGAAATCCTTCGTGCCACTGCTAATCCAATGTCACTCGGCGGCGGCCTCACGATCCTTAAAGGCTCGCTCGCCCCTGAAGGAGCAGTTACGAAAACCGCTGGCGTAGATGTAGATATTTTTGAAGGTCCAGCTCGCGTCTTCGAACGCGAACAACAAGCAATGACTGCACTCGAAGATGGGACCATTCAAGCCGGTGATGTGGTCGTCATCAGGTACGAAGGTCCCAAGGGCGGACCAGGGATGCGCGAGATGCTAATGATTACGGGTGCCATCAAGGGTGCTGGGTTGGGTAAATCTGTACTGCTCCTGACTGACGGACGTTTCTCTGGTGGGACCACCGGGCTCTGCGTTGGACACGTCGCACCTGAAGCGTCTCTGGGCGGTCCGATCGCATTTGTACGCGAAGGCGATCGCATCCGGATCAACACCATCACGCGAACACTCGATCTTCTTGTCGATGAAGACGAGTTGGATAAGCGTCGCTTGAATTTCTCGCCAGTACCTCATAAATACACCCGGGGCGTGCTCTCGAAGTACTCGAAATTAGTTGGATCCGCGAGTAAAGGCGCTGTCTGCGACTAGAGAGAGTGTCTTAGGTCATGTCCATATGGTGAGATCTCAATCTCAGAGGATTGACGCTTCCGCATGCCCGTTAGAGAATATGCCAATGAAGACATCAGTAGTGATTGAAAAGCGCGCGATCTAGCAGAATCAGATCCCGCGCTACCCTCAGTTATCACTGAGGGTTTTTGCATTATTAGGCGCAAATTTTCGAACACCAGAGACGGAAAGGAGTGGGCAGATGAGCAGAGAGATGACAGGGGCGAGCAGTCTCGTGAAATCTTTAGAAGCCGCAGGCGTGGACGTGATGTTCGGCATTCCTGGCGGTGCCATCCTTCCCGCCTACGACCCGATCTTCGACTCAAAAATCCGTCATATCTTGGTCCGCCACGAGCAAGGCGCCGGTCATGCGGCCACCGGTTACGCCCAAGCAACCGGACGGGTCGGAACCTGCATCGTGACCTCTGGTCCAGGTGCGACCAACTTGGTTACTCCTCTTGCCGATGCGGCGATGGACTCAGTACCACTTGTAGCAATCACGGGCCAGGTGCCATCGGCCGCCATTGGCACCGATGCTTTTCAGGAAGCTGACATTCGCGGCATCACCATGCCGATTACGAAGCACAATTACTTGATTACCAATCCTGACGATATTCCTCGAGCAATTGCCGAGGCTTTCCATATTGCCAGTACGGGTCGTCCTGGTCCGGTCCTTGTTGACATCGCTAAGGACGCACTTCAGGCGATGACAAATTACAAGTATCCAACGAAGTTGCGATTCGCTGGATACAAACCGCAGATCGATCCAGATGATGAAGCGATTCGCGATGCTGCAACTCTCATCGCGCAATCGGTGCGACCGGTGCTTTTTGTTGGCGGTGGAATCATCAAGTCGAACGCGCACAAAGAATTGAAGCGCCTTGCCGAACTCATTGGCGCTCCAGTAGTCACCACGCTTATGGCACGTGGCGCGTTCCCTGACAGCCACCACTTGCATCTTGGGATGCCAGGAATGCACGGCACTGTCGCCGCGGTTACGGCACTGCAGAAAGCCGATCTCCTGGTCACTCTTGGCGCTCGCTTTGATGATCGAGTCACAGGAAAACTTTCCTCCTTTGCCGTGAACGCAAAAGTGATTCATGCCGATATTGATCCAGCCGAAATTGGCAAGAACCGATTTGCAGACGTCGCAGTCATTGGCGATCTTGCTCACACGATAAAGGCGTTGATCCCTGCGCTTCAAGGGGCATTTAAGAAATCAAAACCAGATTTGGTCGAATGGTGGCGATTCTTGAGTTCTTTACGTTCTACCTATCCACTTGGCTATAGCCACCCTGAAGATGGTTCGGTCTCACCTCAATATGTGATCGAACGAATCGGTGCAATTTCAGGGCCAGATTCAATTTACGTTGCGGGCGTTGGCCAGCACCAGATGTGGGCCTCACAATTTGTTAAGTACGAAAAGCCACGCACCTGGTTGAACTCGGGCGGCCTCGGAACAATGGGGTATGCCGTTCCAGCAGCCATGGGTGCAAAAGTTGGCATGCCGGATACAACGGTGTGGGCCATTGATGGCGACGGTTGTTTCCAGATGACCAACCAAGAGTTGGTGACCTGCGCACTTAACAATATTCCCATCAAGGTTGCCATCATCAACAACGAAAGTTTGGGCATGGTTCGTCAGTGGCAGACCATGTTCTATGAAGGTCGCTATTCAAATACCTCTTTGCACTCCAAACGCATCCCTGACTTTGTGAAGTTGGCAGACGCGATGGGATGCGCAGGGCTTCGATGCGAGCGGACCGAAGATGTCGATGCGGTTATCAAGGAGGCAATGTCCATCAACGATCAACCGGTCGTTGTTGATTTCAGCGTCTTCCGCGATGCCATGGTCTGGCCGATGGTTGCGGCCGGTACCTCCAATGATGAAATCATGATTGCTCGGGGCTTAGCTCCCGACTGGGATTCGCAGGAGTTGTGATGAGTAAACATACGCTCGCAGTTCTCGTAGAAAACAGCCCTGGCGTTCTTGCGCGTGTTGCTTCGCTCTTTTCGCGCCGCGCGTACAACATCGATTCACTCGCGGTTGGCCCGACAGAGAATCCGGATATTTCACGAATGACGATCGTCCTCAATCTCGAAGGACACGTACTTGATCAAGTTATGGCGCAGGTCTATAAGTTGGTTAACGTCATTGCGGTATCGGAGATGCCGGTCGAGGTGAGCGTGCAGAGAGAATTGCTTCTGGTTAAAGTCGAAACAATCAAGAAGCAGGATGTTCTTGCCGTGGTTGCTCAGTTTGGGGCAAAAGTTGTTGACGAAGATCCAGAAGCGATAACCATCGAAGCAACAGCCGCGAGTGCTCATATCGAAGGGTTGTTGAAGGCGCTCACACCCCTCGGCATAAGGGAACTCGTTCAGTCAGGCATGGTGGCACTTGAGCGTGGCACCGCTGCTCTCTCTGACCGTACCCTTAGCGCGCAGGGAATCTCAACGCTTCACGAAATCGGAACACAGGCTGACTACCAGAATTAAAGTAACTACAGACTAAGAAAAGGGAGAACACCGTGGCAACGATGTATCACGATGAGGATGCAGACCTATCCATTATTCAGGGACGAAAGGTCGCCGTCATTGGCTATGGCTCGCAGGGCCATGCTCATGCGCTGAGCCTGCGTGACAGTGGTGTGGATGTCCGCGTCGGCCTTGCTGAAGGTTCGAAGTCTCGTGAAAAGGCGCAGGCTGAAGGCCTTCGCGTTGTAACAGTGGCTGAGGCGGTTAAAGAAGCAACGGTCATCATGATCCTCGCGCCAGACCCAGTACAACGTCATATTTACAAAGATTCAATTGAGCCAAACCTTAAAGATGGCGATGCAATCTTCTTCGGTCACGGATTTAATATCCGGTTTGGTTATATCAAGCCATCGGCAAATGTTGATGTGTGCATGGTTGCTCCAAAAGGTCCAGGACACCTTGTACGCCGTGAGTACTCCGCAGGCCGCGGCGTTCCAGTTATCGTTGCTGTTGAACAAGATTCAACTGGAAATGCGTGGCCACTCACACTTTCTTACGCTAAAGCAATCGGTGGTCTCCGTGCAGGTGGAATTCTCACAACCTTTACTGAAGAGACTGAGACAGATTTATTCGGCGAGCAGGCAGTACTTTGCGGTGGTGCTTCACAGTTGGTTCAGTACGGTTTCGAAGTTCTGACCGAAGCGGGATACCAGCCGGAAGTTGCTTACTTCGAATGTCTTCACGAACTCAAATTGATTGTTGACCTCATGTACGAAGGTGGCATCGCGAAGATGCGCTGGTCAATCTCAGACACAGCCGAATACGGTGACTATGTATCGGGACCGCGCGTTATTGATCCGCGCGTGAAGGAGAACATGAAGGGCGTTCTTGCCGATATTCAAAGTGGCGCCTTTGCAAAGCGGTTCATAGACGATCAGGATGCTGGCGCTCCCGAATTCAAGGCATTCCGCGAGAAGGGTCAAGTCCACCCAATTGAGGCGGTAGGTCGTAATCTCCGCGCGCTGATGTCATGGGTTAAGAATCCAAAGGACGACTACAAAGAGGGCAGTGTTGCGCGTGGCTAAACCAGTCGTACTCATTGCTGAAGAATTAAGTCCGGCGACAGTTGATGCGCTTGGGCCTGATTTCGAGATTCGTCACTGTGACGGGGCCAATCGAGACGAACTCCTTGTCGCGCTAGCCGCGGGAGTAGATGCGGTGCTTATTCGCTCTGCAACCATGATGGACGCAGAAGCAATTGGTGCGGCAAAGGGTTTGAAGGTGATCGCTCGCGCAGGAGTGGGGCTGGATAACGTTGAAATTCCTACTGCAACTGCCGCCGGAGTCATGGTCGTCAACGCGCCCACCTCAAACATTGTCAGTGCAGCAGAATTAGCAATTGGTCTTCTGCTTGCTTCGGCTCGACATATTTCACCTGCTCACGCTGCACTTCGAAATGGGAAGTGGGCGCGGTCCAAATACACCGGGACCGAACTTTTTGAAAAGACCTTGGGAATCGTTGGATTCGGACGCATTGGCCAGCTCGTTGCCGCGCGTATGCAGGCATTCGGAATGAAGGTCATTGCCTACGATCCTTATCTCCAGCCAGCGCGCGCGGCTCAACTTGGTGTCCAACTAGTTGATCTTGATGATCTTCTCGCTCAGAGTGACTTCATCACTATTCACTTGCCCAAGACAAAGGAAACCACCAATCTCATTGGCATTGAAGCCCTCAAGAAAGTGAAGCCAACAGTTCGCATCATCAATGCGGCACGTGGTGGCGTTCTTGATGAATCTGCCCTCTACGATGCAATCAATGAAGGTCGCGTCGGTGGAGCCGGACTGGATGTTTTCTCAACCGAGCCATGTACTGATTCTCCACTCTTCTCACTAGATCGAGTTGTCGCCACACCTCATCTTGGTGCGTCTACGGATGAAGCACAGGAACGTGCGGGCATTGCAGTTGCGGTCTCAGTTCGCAAAGCACTTGCTGGCGAACTCGTCCCTGATGCCGTGAACGTCAAGGGCGGTGTCATCCATAAGGATGTCCGTCCGGCACTTTCACTCGTTGAAAAACTTGCAGGAGTCCTCGTTAGTCTGGCTGGAGAAGTCCCCGTCAGCATCGAAGTTGCTGTACATGGTGAGATCGCTCAGCATGATTGCTCTGTTCTTGGAATCAGTGCACTTAAAGGCGCACTCCTTGGATTAGGTGCAGAGGATGTCACATACGTGAATGCTCCAGATATTGCCCAAGAGCGCGGTCTTGTCTCTTCTGTGACAACGGATGAGATTTCTCCAGAGCATCGCAATATTGTCACCTTGAATGGAGCGCTTTCACGAGGAGTAAAAATCTCAGTGAGTGGTACCTTGATGGGAATTCGTCAGGTGCAGAAGATTGTTGCAATTGATTCGTATGACCTCGATCTTGCGCCAACAGAGAACATCATTTTCCTTCGCTACGCCGATCGTCCTGGCGTTGTAGGGACTGTTGGAAACATCCTTGGGAAAGAGTCAATCAATATCGCTGGCATGCAAGTTGCTCGCGATCATCTGGGAGGCAACGCGCTCATGGCAATCACTGTCGATTCTCCCGTGGAGCGATCCGTACTTGATGAATTATCCCGCGAAACCGGTGCAAACCTTGTCCGAACTGTCACCTTAGGAGCCTAACTACATAATGAAAACGTCATTTAATGTTGCAGTTATTGCAGGCGATGGAATCGGCCCTGAGGTTGTTGGCGAGGGACTAAAGGTTCTCGATGTAGTCAGCGCAAAACATGGTGTCTCATTTGTGAAGACTCTGTTCGAACTCGGCGCAGGATATTGGCACCGAACTGGCGAAGTTTTGCCGCAATCAGTACTCGATGAACTGAAAAAGTCCGACGTCATTTTATTAGGCGCAGTAGGAGACCCTTCAGTCCCAAGCGGTGTTCTTGAAAGAGGATTACTTCTCAAATTGCGCTTTGAATTTGACCAGTACGTCAATCTTCGCCCGGCGCGGCTTTACGAGGGTATTACATCTCCACTTGCAACGACCGATGAGATTGATTTCATTGTTGTTCGTGAGGGAACCGAAGGCCCGTACGCTGGCGCAGGAGGATTCCTTGGCTTTGGAAGCGAGAATGAAGTTGCGATTGAGGACAGTATCAACAGCCGAAAGGGTGTTGAACGCGTCATCCGAGATGCATTTGATCGCACCATGCTTCGCTCGCGTAAGAAGTTGACCATGGTTCACAAGAACAACGTTCTCGTTCATGCTGGAGATCTATGGACTCGCACTTTCAATGAAGTAGCTGAAGAATATCCAGCGGTCACGACCGAGTACTTACACGCGGACGCGGCAGCAATGTTCTTCGTAACCAATCCAGGGCGCTTTGATGTTGTCGTAACCGATAACTTGTTTGGAGATCTATTGACCGATATCGCTGCAGCAATTTGTGGTGGAATCGGATTGGCGGCTTCGGGAAATATCAATCCAACCCGAATGCATCCATCTATGTTCGAGCCTGTACACGGCTCAGCACCGGATATTGCAGGCAAGAATCTGGCTGATCCAACTGCCACAGTTCTATCAATTGCGATGATGCTGGAGCACTTGGGTCTGCCAGAGGCAGCTCGCGATGTTGAACGAGTTGTTGCGGAGGATCTTCGCAATCGCGGTAGCGCCAAGCGAAGCACCACTGAAATCGGAAGCGCGTTAGTCTCCGCGCTGAAGGGAAAATCATGACGGTCAAGATCACTCCATCTACTCATCCAATCTCGGCTGAGGAACGAGCCGAGAAATTAGCAAACCCGGGCTTTGGTAAGTACTACACCGACCACATGGTTGTGGCCGAGTGGAGTGAGGACAGTGGCTGGTCCGATGCTGAACTGAAGGCGTATGCACCAATATCTCTAGATCCAGCCACGATGGTTTTCCATTACGGGCAGGAGATCTTTGAAGGATTAAAGGCGTATCGCCAACCTGATGGCGGCGTTGCACTTTTCCGACCGGAGGCAAACGCTGCCCGCTTTGCCCGAAGCGCCAAGCGATTGGCGCTTCCTGAATTGCCTATCGAGCTCTTTATCGAATCCATTGATGCACTTGTCAAGCAGGACGCAAGTTGGGTTCCAGACAAGGTAGGGGAGTCGTTGTACCTTCGCCCCTTTATGTTCGCCACTGAAGTTGGATTAGGGGTGCGTCCCACAAATCGTGCTCTTTATATGTTGATTGCTACTCCCGCAGCTGCCTACTTCAATTCGGATAATGCGGTGACAGTTTGGATTTCCACCGAATATGTTCGTGCTGCTCCGGGTGGAACAGGTGAAGCAAAATGCGGCGGAAATTACGCAGCCTCTCTTGTTGCCCAGAAGGTTGCAGCCGAGCAGGGATGCGATCAGGTTGTGTGGATTGACGCAATAGAGCGCAAGTGGGTCGAAGAGATGGGTGGGATGAATCTTTACTTTGTTAAAGGTTCAGGAAAAGACGCGACCGTAATTACACCCCAATTGACTGGCACATTGTTAGCCGGAATAACGCGTGATTCAATTCTTGGTGTTGCTGCGGATCTTGGCTACAAAGTTGAAGAAGCAATGATCAGCGTTGACGACTGGCACGAAGGTGTCGCAAGCGGAGAGATCACAGAAGTTTTCGCATGCGGAACTGCGGCAGTGGTTACTCCAGTTGGAACTGCTAAGAGTGTCATGGGCACGTGGGTGACAGGAGATGGCAATCCAGGTCCCATCACGATGCAGATCCGTAACACTCTTCTGGGAATTCAGCATGGTACGGTGCCAGATTTGCATCATTGGTTGAGAAAAATTCTCTAATGAAAATGTCAGATGCATTTCATATTTACGACACAACGCTTCGTGATGGCGCGCAACAAGAAGGCTTGACTCTATCGGTTCATGACAAACTTACGATCGCACGTCATCTAGACGACCTAGGTGTTGGATTCATTGAAGGCGGATGGCCAGGCGCCAATCCGAAGGACACTGAATTCTTTGAGCGGGCAAAAACGGAGTTGCAGCTCAAGAATGCCACTTTCGTCGCTTTCGGTGCGACTCGTCGCCCACATGTAAACGCCGCGGATGACGTCCTGCTGGGAGCTCTCCGTGATTCCGGCGCCGCGGCGGTCACCCTCGTTGCAAAGGCCCACGACCGACATGTTGATTTGGCACTGCGCACCACTCTCGATGAGAATTTGGAGATGATTGCCGATTCGATCAAGCATCTTCGTGGTGAGGGGCAGAGAGTATTTCTTGATGCCGAGCACTTCTTTGATGGCTATCGTTCAAATCGCGCATACTCTCTTGAGGTTGTTCGTGTCGCAGTCGAGGCTGGCGCTGATGTAGTCGCTCTCTGCGACACCAATGGCGGCATGTTGCCAAGTGAGTTATCCGATATTGTCCACGACATCATTCAAAGTACTTCTGCTCGAGTTGGAATTCATTGCCACAATGACACAGGGTGCGCGGTCGCGAATTCGATGGCGGCAGTTGCTGCGGGTGCGACACATGTACAAGGCACACTCAATGGATACGGCGAACGGACGGGTAACGCAGATCTTGTGACTATCGTTGCGAACCTGCAGTTGAAGAAGGGACAACAAGTTCTCCCTGAGGGTGCTCTTCAAGAAGCTTTCCGTATTTCCCACGCCGTGGCGGAGGTAACAAACGTGGCGCCAAGCGCGCGCCAACCGTATGTCGGTGTTTCGGCTTTCGCTCACAAGGCGGGCTTACACGCAAGTGCAATTAAAGTGGATCCATTTCTGTACCAACACGAAGATCCATCAAGTGTTGGAAACGACATGAGAATGCTTGTTTCTGAAATGGCTGGACGAGCTTCAGTCGAACTCAAATCTCAGGAGTTGGGTTTTGATCTTGGTGGGGACCGCGAATTAATTGGTCGCGTGGTTGAGCGCGTCAAAGAGATGGAATCTCATGGATTTACATTCGAAGCGGCTGATGCCTCCTTTGAATTATTGCTCCGCGAAGAGGCAACGGGCGTGCGTCCAAGTTTCTTCTCGATTGATCACTGGTTGACGACGGTAGAGCGGGCTGAGGACGAGAGCATCATCACTAAGGCGGAGATCTCAATTACTGCGCAAGGAGAGAAGATCTCATGCGTCGGTGAAGGAAATGGTCCCGTTAACGCTCTCGACAACGCCCTCCGCTTGGGCTTGCAGCGGTTCTATCCAGAGCTCGCAGTACTCGAACTCACTGATTACAAGGTTCGTATTCTGGAAGGCCGTCTTGGCACTGGTGCTATTACACGCGTTCTTGTTGAAACCAGCGATGGCAAAGGTGAATGGAACACCGTTGGCGTTCATGAGAACGTCATCGCAGCATCAGCGATGGCATTAGAAGACGCCGTCACCTATGGTCTTCTTCGACAGGGGAGAACTCCGGAGTAGTCTGAGCAAGTGCCCGAAACACGGCTTTCCGAAGTAGTTGCATCTTTTGAGCATCACCTGCGCAGCGAAAGAAATCTTGCGACCCATACTGTCCGGGCTTATCTTGGGGATCTCGCGAGTCTGCTTAAGCAACTAGAAATCCTTGGTGTCGAGAGAATCGAAGAGTTGGATCTTTCGCATATTCGTTCCTGGCTCGCCACCATGCAAGTGAAGGGTGGAGCCAGGACCTCTCTATCTAGAAGAGCGGTATCCATCAGACTCTTCACTCAGTGGGCCTTCAAGGCGGGGTTGATTTCATCGGACGTTGGAGTGTCCCTCGCCATTCCAAAGGCGCATCGAACTTTGCCGGAAGTCCTAGATATTCCCAATGCACTTCTTGCCATGGAAGCACTCTCAGTCAGAGTGGGGGAAGAGGAGACGCCACTTGCTCTTAGAGATTGCGCCATGGTCGAAGTGCTTTATGCAAGTGGTGCTCGAGTAGCAGAACTCTGCGGGCTCAATCTTCTCGATATTGATTACGAACGCCAGACACTTCGAGTCTTAGGCAAAGGTAATAAGGAGCGGACAATTCCAATTGGTAATCCGGCGATGACTGCACTTAAGGCGTGGATTAAGGAGGGCCGTCCAGCCCTAACTAATTCGATTTCGGGCAATGCAGTATTTCTTGGCGCCCGCGGAAAGCGGATTGATCCGCGAACTGTAAGAACAGTAGTTTATGAAGCACTCTCTGCCCTGGAAGGAGTGGGGAGACTGGGCCCCCATGCTCTCCGTCACTCGGCTGCAACTCATTTACTCGAAGGCGGTGCGGACCTTCGTACGGTCCAAGAAATATTGGGCCATGCATCACTCGCGACGACTCAGATTTACACTCATGTTTCAACCGAGAGATTACAAAAAGCTTTCAAGCAAGCACACCCAAGGGCCTAGATTCTTTTCTGTTGCGCTTGTGTTGTGGCACAAATCTCAGCTCGCAAAGTTGGTCCGCAGCGGACTCTCAGAAATCTCCCACTATGGCGGAATACTTTTTAGATGCGTCAGAGAGACGCAGCCTCACTGGCGAGGAAGGAAAAGCGAAAATGAAAAGAAAATTGATTTCAAGTGTTCTCTTGGGTGTGATGCTTGTTTGGGGCACGGGTCTGACTGCGAGCGCAGCGGTTCCTTACGTTTCTCCAACACTGAAGGCTCAACTCCAATACATAGTTGAAGAAGAGAAGATGGCACGGGACGTGTATACAGTTCTGGCTGCGAAGGCCTACAACCCGCGCTTCGCCAATATTGCTCGGGCCGAACAGATTCATATGAATGAAGCGTCCGCAATCCTGAAAACATATGGGATATGGAATCCCACACTTACTAGGGCAGCAGGTGTCTTCTATAACAAGGATCTAGCGGCTCTCTACAAGAGTCTTGTTGCCAAAGGATCCCAGTCGATAGTTGATGCCTACGCGGTCGGAGTCCTCATAGAAGAGACCGATATTGCCGATCTGGTGAAAATGGCTAAAGGTGTGACCCAGAGCGACATACTCCTCATGATCAATTCCCTCAAGGCTGGATCCACCAATCACCTCAATGCTTTCAAACGTTATTAGGGCATTTAGTAGGTATGCATGGGCTTCGGCCCTAAAGAGGGTCCCGGGGGTGGGGCCCTCTTTTCATGCGCAAAATAATGCGGAACTTCGACCCGATTGCGTCAGGTAGGATTGCCCCTGCATCACAGAGCATTGTGATGACTTCACGCGCCTAGTAAGTACCACCTCGGTCCAGTTCGCTGGTCGGTGTCTAGGCGCTAGGGGGCCAGCAGATAGTTGGCCCAATAACCGAGAGCGCACTTCATCAGAAGTGCGCAAGAAGGAGTGTGCCGCCATGGCGGTTGTAACAATGCGAGAACTTCTCGACAGCGGAGTCCACTTTGGACACCAGACTCGTCGATGGAACCCAAAGATGAAGCGCTTCATATTCACAGAGCGCAATGGCATCTACATCATCGATATCCAGCAATCACTTGGACTTATCGATAGCGCCTACGAATTCGTAAAGGATGTCGTCGCCAAGGGCGGACATGTTCTTTATGTTGGAACTAAGAAGCAAGCACAAGAGCCAATCATTCAGCAGTCTGCTCGCGTAGGTATGCCTTACGTTACTGAACGCTGGCTGGGCGGAATGCTCACCAACTTTCCAACTGTCTACAAGCGAATTCAGCGCCTCAAAGAACTTGAAGCACTGGAAAGCGCCAATGATCAGTTGTTGACCAAGAAGGAACTCCTTGTACTTCGACGCGAACGCGAGAAGCTCAACAAGAACCTCAACGGAATTCGTAACATGACCAAGTTGCCAAGTGCAATTTGGGTTGTTGACACCAAGAAGGAACACCTCGCTGTTGCTGAAGCTAAGAAGCTTGGGATTCCAGTTATTGCTATCTTGGATACAAACTGCGATCCAGATGAAGTTGACTTCAAAATTCCAGGCAACGATGACGCGATTCGCTCCATCGGACTCCTTACCCGCGTTATTACTGATGCAGTCGCCGCAGGACTTCAAGCGCGCGCTGCTGCGACCGTCAAGGAAGAAGTTAAGTCCGATGCAGAGACTGTTGCAGTTGGTGAACCACTCGCCGATTGGGAGAAAGAAATCCTCTCCGGCAATGCTGCTCCAGTAGCGACCACAGAGGCTATTGAGGTTCGGCCAGAGGTAGAAGTACCGATGGTCGTCGAAACCAATGCAGTAACGGAGGGTTAAATTGAATTACTCAGCTGCCGATGTAAAGAGACTTCGCGAGGCAACCGCGGCAGGAATGCTTGATTGCAAGAAAGCTTTGGATGAAGCGGAGGGCGATTTTGACAAGGCCGTTGAGATCATCCGAGTCAAAGGCTTGAAAGGCATCACCAAGCGCGAAGGCCGCACGGCTTCTAATGGGCTGGTTATTGCTAAGGTTCAGAACAACTACGGCGTCATGCTTGAGCTCAACTGCGAGACAGACTTCGTTGCCAAGGGTGAGCGTTTTCAGGCACTCGCAGATGAACTTTTGGAGCACTTGCTTGAGTCAAACATTTCAGAGCTTGATTCCTATTTGGCTTCAGAAATCAAGCCAGGTCGCACAGTTCAAAATGTTATTGACGAAGCAAATGCGACTTTGGGCGAGAAGATTGAGGTACGCCGCATTGCGGTTCTCGATGGTCCTGCCGCTGTTTACCTTCACCGCACCAGTCCTGACTTGCCACCACAATTGGGCGTTCTTGTTCAGTTGTCCAAGGATGCACTCGAGGTGGGCAAAGACATTGCCCAGCACATTGCAGCCTTTGCTCCTACCTACGTCAATCGTGAGGATGTTCCGGCAGAACTCATCGAAAACGAGCGACGCCTTGCCGAGGAGAGCGCCCGCAACGAGGGTAAGCCAGAGGCAGCCCTCATTAAGATCGTTGAAGGCCGCGTAACCGGTTTCGTAAAAGAGGTCAGTTTGATCGAGCAGGCATTTGCTAAGGATGCCAAGAAGACGGTCAAGCAGATCCTTGACGAGGCGGGTACAGCAGTAAAGGCTTTCCAACGCTTCCGCGTGGGTCAATAACCTTCAGGACTAGACCTTTAGACTCGAGTAATTAGGCGAAAGGAGCACTCATGCCCGGTAGTAGAGGTAGTTACGGGCGGGTGCTCCTTAAACTTTCCGGAGAAGTATTTGGCGGGGCAAAGGGCATCGGGGTGGATCCTGATGTTGTCCAAGACGTTGCCAGACAGATTGCTGAAGTCGTTCGAAGCGGAGTTCAAATTGCAATAGTCGTTGGCGGCGGCAATTACTTCCGTGGCGCCGAATTGCAACAACGGGGAATGGACCGTGCACGAGCGGACTATATGGGAATGCTTGGAACAGTCATGAACTGCCTTGCACTTCAAGATTTTCTGGAAAAGCAGGGAATTGATACTCGAGTCCAAACTGCAATCACCATGGGCCAAGTTGCCGAGCCTTACATTCCTCGACGCGCCATCCGTCATTTGGAAAAGGGGCGGGTTGTCATTTTCGGAGCAGGTGCGGGAATGCCCTTCTTCACCACCGACACTGTCTCGGCCCAACGCGCACTTGAAATCGGAGCAGAGGCTTTGCTCCTAGCCAAGAGCGGAGTCGACGGTGTTTACTCCGATGATCCTCGCAAGAATCCAAAGGCGATTAAGTACGAAAGTATTTCCTACGACGAAGTAATTTCGAAGTCTTTGGCAGTGGCAGATGCAGCAGCATTTAGTATTTGCCGTGAAAATGGGCTCCCAATCATAGTTTTTGATCTTAAATCAGATGGAAACATCGGTCGCGCTGTCCGTGGCGAGGCTATCGGTACGTTGGTCGCATAATCGCAAACTTCAAAGAAGTTATCAGAAAGAGGAGTAGTAATGAGTGATGTTGCTGGCACCCTGAAGGATGCCGAGACCAAGATGGACAAAGCCGTTGAGATCGCGAAGGAAGATTTCGCATCCATCCGAACAGGTCGTGCACATCCATCGCTCTTCAATAAGATCATGGTTGATTACTACGGCACCTTCACTTCGCTTTCACAACTGGCCTCGATTCAAGTACCAGAGGCCCGAATGGCGATTGTTTCCCCTTTTGATAAGGGTGCAATGGCTGCAATCGAGAAGGCCATCCGCGAATCAGATCTCGGCGTAAATCCAGGAAATGACGGAGTGGTTATCCGGGTTGGCTTTCCTCAACTCACAGAAGAGCGCCGCAAGGAGTACATCAAGGTGGTACGTACCAAGGCCGAAGATGCCAAAATTTCACTCCGCAATATCCGACGAAGTGCAAAAGAGGGCGTCGAAAAATTGGAGAAAGACGGCTTGATCGGAAAAGATGACCTCACCCGCGGCGAGAAGGAATTGGAAAAGATCACATCCGATCACGTCGCAAAAATCGATGATTTACTCAAGCATAAGGAGATCGAACTTCTCGAGGTCTGAGAGTTCCAATGTTGAATGAATGACCTACATGCGATCAATGAAGCGATAAATCGAAAGGCAGGAAGAAAACTCCTTCCGTCGATCGCTGTGAGTGCTTCGATTGTCGCTCTGGTCTGGTTTGCTCTTGCGTACCATCGAGAGCTTTTTGCAGTTTTAATTGGAGTGGCAGTCATTCTGGGAATTCGCGAAATTACCCAAGCTTTTCGCGTGGGTAAGACTTATCTTTCTTTGCCGGCATTAGTAATTGCGACGATTGTTCTCACCGCGGCTACGTGGCGGGGGAGCCTTACTGGTTTGGCAATCTCTACTGCGTTCTGCTTGCCGATACTTCTTGTCGATTTGCTCCGTCGCGGACCCGATGGGTTCGTCAAAAGCGCGACGGCTACGACGCTTGTGCTCATTTATTTGCCTTTCCTTGCAGGTTTCATCATTCTTCTCGCGCGACCACATGATGGTTTGGACCGCGTCATGACGTTCGTGGTTCTCATCGCATGCAATGACACATTCGGTTATTTGGTGGGAGTACTTATTGGCAAGCACCCGTTAGCGCCGAAAATTAGTCCGAAGAAGACGTGGGAGGGTCTGGCAGGATCGTTGATCTTTACCGTTCTTGGCGGGGCACTTACATTTCATTACCTGATGCACCAGCACTGGTGGATCGGCGCACTTGTCGGCCTCATGGTCGTTTTTACTGCCACCAGTGGCGATCTGATCGAAAGTGCGATGAAGCGTGATCTTTCACTGAAGGATATGGGAACAATTCTCCCGGGTCATGGCGGCATGCTGGATCGATTGGATTCCGCGCTCCTTTCAGGTCCTGCTGTTTGGCTAGCTTTTGAAATCGTTAAGCGCTATTTATGACTCGCTCTTCGATGCCTCCAGAAATCAAATTGGTTTTTGACGAACCTAAGTTGAAGAAAAAGACGCCTCGCCACCTCGCCGATTACTCCCCAGAACAAAGACGTGAACTCGCCGTTGAACTTGGGTTGCCAGCCTTTCGTGCCAATCAAGTCGCAAACCACTATTTTTCGCACCTTTCTTCGGATCCCGAGACATGGAGTGATATCCCAGCGAATTTGCGGGGGACAATCTCCGATCTCTTAACGCCCAAACTCATTGAGTTAGTCCGTTCGGTGACCTGCGATAATGGCATGACACGCAAAGATTTATGGCGCTTACACGACGGCGTACTTGTTGAAAGTGTTCTGATGCGTTACACCGATCGCACAACGGTATGTATCTCATCCCAAGCCGGGTGTGGAATGAACTGTCCGTTCTGTGCAACAGGACAGGCAGGACTCACTCGCAATTTAACAGCCGGTGAAATTACCGAGCAGATCGTTGCCGCAGCCAGGTCATGTGCGCAGGGTGAGTTACCCGGCGGACCTACCCGCCTTTCAAATATTGTGTTTATGGGAATGGGCGAGCCGATGGCGAACTACAACGCCGTCATGCGAACACTTCGCAACATCACCGATCCAAACCCACATGGACTTGGAATTAGCGCGCGATCAGTGACAGTTTCTACCGTTGGTTTAGTTAATGGAATTGAAAAATTGATGAACGAAAGTCTTCCAGTAACTCTAGCTGTATCTCTTCACTGTCCTGACGACGATCTTCGAGACACGCTCGTCCCCATCAATTCGCGTTGGAAAATAAAGGAAGTTCTTGAAGCAGCAGATGCTTACGCAGAAAAGACTGGACGTAGATATTCAATTGAGTACGCTCTCATTCGAGATATTAATGATCAAACGTGGCGGGCGGATCTCTTAGGACGTTTGTTAAAGAATAGAAATGCACATGTAAATCTCATTCCATTGAACCCGACACCTGGTTCGAAGTGGACTGCCTCTCGTCCGGCAGACGAGGCCGAATTTGTGCGAATTCTTGAAAGCTATGGCGTTCCGACGACCGTACGAGACACGCGTGGACGAGAAATTGAAGGTGCTTGTGGGCAGTTGGCAGCGGCCGAGAATCTTAAATAGACCGAACGGGAGTTGTTGAAGATCAGTTTGTTGCCTTCACAAAGACTGGCATATCGCGCACGGAGACATTGACCGTTGCTCCTGCGATCAAGCCGACGCTCTCCGAACTTGGCATCTGCGCTGTTATGCGGCTTCCGTCAGCCAAGGTGATCATGAGGCGACAAGAAGCTCCAAGAAAACTGGCAGAAAAAATCCTGGCGATTCCCGTTCTGCTGGCTTCGACTCGAATGCTCTCAGGGCGAACAAGTGCAATTCCAACCCCGGAGGTTATCGAACCGGGGAGCACATTAAGTGAACCACCAAGAATTTCAATGGATCCTCCCGAGACCTTTCCCTGAATCGGATTGGTCAAGCCAACGAACTCAGCAACGAATGCGGTGCCGGGTCGGTCATAGAGTTCGGCCGGGACTGCAATCTGTTCGAGTTGACCATTGCGCATCACTCCCACGCGGTCGGCAATACTGAGCGCTTCCTCTTGATCATGTGTCACGAAGAGTGTGGTCGTACCGAGTTCTAGTTGGATGCGACGGATTTCCTCACGTAGCTGAGTGCGCACCTTTGCATCGAGCGCCGAAAGAGGTTCGTCGAGAAGAAGCACCTTCGGCGAAATGGCGAGAGCGCGAGCCAGAGCAACTCGCTGTTGTTGCCCCCCCGAGAGTTGATGCGGATAGTGGTTTCTGTGGGTTGAGAGTCCAACAATCTCCAAAAGCTCGCTCGAACGATCTTTCCGTTTTTCGGCTGAAGTC
>JBAZYI010000029.1:0-19102 GCA_041659345.1 Candidatus Nanopelagicaceae bacterium
ATTCCATATCGCGTAATCGACGTAGCATCAGGCGACCTCGGGTCAAGCGCTACGCGTAAGTTCGATTGTGAAGCATGGATACCTACGCAGGGTACGTACCGAGAGGTTACGAGCACCTCTAATTGCACTGAATTTCAAGCGCGGAGATTGAACATTCGAATGAAGGATGGGCAAAATACTTCGCCTGTCGCAACTTTGAACGGCACTCTTGTGGCTGTCCCCCGCATGATTGTTGCAATTTTGGAGAATCACCAGAACGCCGACGGAACCGTCAATGTCCCCAATGCCCTTCAGCCGTTCTTAGGTATGACGAGATTTGAGTTGGTGTGACTTCACGCCCAAAACTAATTGCGACCGACCTTGATGGCACGATTGTTGCGCACTACGGAGAGATTTCTCAGCGCACAGTAAACGTATTTCGACAGGCACATGAAATGGGCATCGAAGTCTTTTTTGTCACCGGTAGGCCACCGCGTTGGATGCCCGAGATCAAAGAAGCATTTGGCATGGGATCTGCAATCTGCGGCAATGGTGCAATGCTCTACGACCTCATGGAAGACAAAGTCTTGGAGGAGTGGCTTCTTTCGGTAGATGCACAAATCAATTCTGTCCAAAAACTTCGAGCGAAAATTCCATCCATTTCCTTCTCGGTAGAGACAAGCACTTTCTATCACCGGGAGAAGGCGTACATCCCTCGTTGGGATGTTGGGTTGGATAACGAAGGCGTCGACCTTATTGAAGAGGTCATGTTGCAACCTGCTCTCAAATTATTGGCTCGATGTTCGGAGCAAGATTTGAGTTCGGATGAAATGTTGCACATTGCACTCCAAGAATTAGATGGAATAGCCACGGTTACGCATTCCAACTCACATGACTCACTTCTAGAAATATCAGCTCTTGGTGTTTCAAAAGGAGAGACATTGGCAAAGATGGCAGAGCGATTGGGAATTGAAGCAAAAGATTGTGTCGCATTTGGAGATAATCCCAATGATTTTTCAATGTTGAGATGGGCTGGCCGTTCATATGCCATGGCCGATGGTCATCCCGATGCCAAAAACCATGCAAAAGATATAGCGCCTCCGCATACTGATGACGGAGTTGCGGTTATTTTGGAGGAATTACTCCAACTTCCTGGTTAGCCCTCACTTCAGGTAGATTACGCCGCGGAGGGCTCGCATAGCGGCCGAGTGCACCGGTCTTGAAAACCGGCAAGGGAAACCTTCGAGGGTTCAAATCCCTCGCCCTCCGCCATTTTTTGTTCGTTACAGCGCTAAAGTTGTGAGGCGGTCAATCCCCTTTCGCACCTGGAGTTCATGAAATTAAAGCGGCCCAAAGAACGTTCCTACAGAGGTATCTGGAAGGTCGGTGTAGTCCTTCTCGCCATAGCTTTGGTGGGAATCTACCTATCTGGCGACAGATCGGGTGACAAGAAAATATTCGTTCAAATCATTGAAAAAGTAGATCCAAAGTCTAATTGGCCCTCCACAGATTACCCACCCTGCCCTAAGGACCTAGCTGGAATCTTGACCGCCCCATTAATGGAACCGAAATACATTTCTACCTTGACTCCGCTTGGCAATATTAATCCGCCAGGTCACACTTCACCCGTAGATCACATTTACTTCTCCACCAATTACGCGAGCAAGATCCCACTGCTTGCTCCGGCAGACGCCACAATCACAAATCTCACTGAGATTCTGAAGGCCGATAGTTTCGGAAAGTACCAACCAACCGGATATGTTGTGAGGTACGTCGTCTGTGACGGACTGGTTCTGGATTTTGCCAGTTATACGAGTCTGATCAAACCGCTCCAAGATGAGTTGGCCAGTAAGACACCCGATTGCGTGTATGGCATTGTAAAACCAGGACACACTGGCGGACCCGAAGGTCAGTGCTACTACAACGTGAAATACAAAGTGAAGTCGGGCGAGAAAATTGGATGGGTTCAAGCAATAAGGAATGGACAAAGCCTCGACCTACCTTTCGAGATATGGGCTGCAAACTACAACAAGCCCGCAAGGCCGGATGTAAATTGGGATTTCTATAACGATGACCGGTATGCACATTCCATGTGTACCTTTGATCTTTACTCTGGAGATTTGAAAGATCAGTTTTATGCGAAGTTCGGCCAGATGGTTAATTCGGATTCAAAGAAGAAGGATCCAAAGAGTTCAGGACCTGTGATTTTTAAGCCGAGGACAATTGAACCAATATGTGGTCAGGTCAACCAGAACATAGTTGGGACGATTCAAGGCATGTGGTACGCCGGTACCAGTGTTGAGATGGACTTGGAGTCCCAAGGAAAGGGGTTGGCTTTCTTGCATAATAATTTCGACCCATCCGTGGGTGAGATTTCCATCGGAGGCACCATTACGGAGAAAGCCGGGCTTCTCGAGTTTGAGCCAACCCATTCGGGCACAATCAACCGTGAACCAAGCGAAGTGAAGGCGGATGGCGAGGTCTACTGCTACGACGCCGCGCCGAATGAATGGATGTTAG
The DNA here is from genome assembly GCA_041659345.1 of Candidatus Nanopelagicaceae bacterium. GTDB lineage: Bacteria > Actinomycetota > Actinomycetes > Nanopelagicales > Nanopelagicaceae > QYPT01. The sequence goes on from JBAZYI010000029.1 coordinate 2,500, forward strand.
GAGGAAGAGTTCTAGTTCAACTCGTAGATGAGATTCAACTCAAGGCGGAACACCAGTTGGAGAAATGCACAGGGCAGGAATCCTTCCTCAGCCCCATCACCTATAGAAGATGATCCAAATTGCTGGTGTGGTTGATTTCATAGGCAAATACGTGCGAGTACATCTAGCCACATCCCTGTTTTCGCAGGAAACTTCTCCCTAACGCTCGCGGTTTTAGCTGGGCAAAAGGAGATGCTGCATGTCTGGAGTTTTTTCATCTACTCGCGCCAAAATTTCGGCTCGAACCTTGCGTACCGATCGATGGTGGCTACAGCCGGCGATCACAGTGGCCGTCCTTGTCTCCTTCATTATCTATGCGACGCTCCGGGCTTTTGAGGCGAAGTTCTATTTTGCTGAGCCGCTGATCTCTCCTTTCTATTCCCCCTGCATGACCTCTGCATGTCCAGAAGGCGCTTCCCTCGTTGGACGACCTTTTGGCACCGTGGCACTTTTTGGAATGGCGATTTCGCCCGCGCTGTTTATTTTGATTTTTCCTCTGGGTTTCAGAATGACGTGCTACTACTACCGCAAGGCTTATTACCGGTCGTTCTGGCAGTCACCACCTGCATGCGCAGTTGCCGAGCCACACTCGACATATACCGGTGAGACCAAAGCCCCCCTAATTTTGCAGAACGGCCATAGGTGGTTCTTCCTGGCCGGTCTTGTCTTTAACGTAATTCTTACAATTGACGCGTTCTTGGCATTTAGAAATAGCGAAGGCCAGTGGGGTCACATGAGTGTTGGCACCCTCGTGCTTCTTGCCAACGCATCATTGCTCTGGTTGTACTCCGCCTCGTGCCATACCTGTCGCCACACAATCGGCGGACGATTGAAGCATTTCTCCAAGCACCCAGTTCGTTACAAGATGTGGACCTGGGTTTCAATACTCAATCACCGCCACCCGATGTTTGCGTGGATTTCCTTGTTCGGTGTGGCACTCAGTGACGTCTACGTTCGCTTTGTTGCATCTGGTTCTATCACCAACTTCTACTTCTTCTAATTCATGAATTTATATAGAGCACTGGAGAGTCATCGATGAGCACTATTGAAAAGCATAAATACGACGTCGTTGTCATTGGAGCAGGGGGTGCTGGACTCCGTGCCGCGGTAGAAGCGCGCGAAGCCGGACTGCGCGTGGCGATTATTTGTAAGTCACTCTTCGGTAAAGCTCACACCGTTATGGCAGAGGGCGGCGTCTCTGCTTCCATGGGTAACGTCAACTCTGACGATAACTGGATGGTTCATTTTCGCGACACGATGCGCGGTGGAAAGTTCCTCAACCATTGGAGAATGGCCGAATTACACGCAAAAGAATCACCAGATCGCGTCTGGGAACTGGAGACGTGGGGCGCTCTTTTTGACCGCACCCCTGAAGGAAAAATCAGTCAACGAAATTTCGGTGGCCACGAGTACCCACGCTTAGCTCACGTCGGTGACCGCACTGGACTCGAACTTATTCGCACCATGCAGCAACGCATAGTTGGACTTCAACAGAAAGATCAGCGCGATCATGGTGATGCAGAGAGTTACCTCAAAGTATTTGCCGAACTAACAATTACAGAGGTTCTTAAAGAGGATGGCAAGGTTGCAGGTGCTTATGGCTACTGGCGTGAGACCGGTGCAGAGGTACTTTTTGAAGCATCCGCTGTTGTTATTGCCACGGGCGGTATTGGTAAATCTTTCAAGGTGACGAGCAACTCCTGGGAAGGCACTGGTGATGGACACGCGCTAGCCCTTAAGGCTGGCGGACGACTTGTGGATATGGAGTTCGTGCAGTTCCATCCAACAGGAATGGTCTGGCCGCCATCTGTTCGCGGACTGCTTGTGACCGAGTCGGTTCGTGGTGACGGTGGAGTGCTCACCAATACTGATGGCAAGCGATTTATGTTCAATTACATTCCTGAGGTATTCAAAGATAAGTACGCTGACAATGAAGCAGAAGCCGACCGTTGGTATAACGATCAGGCCAATAACCGTCGCCCTCCAGAATTGCTTCCCCGCGATGAGGTCGCACGTGCGATCAACTCTGAAGTCAAAGCTGGTCGTGGAACGCCTCACGGTGGAGTCTTCCTGGATGTTTCCAAGCGTCTGCCCGCAGATGTCATTCGAAAAAAATTGCCAAGTATGTGGCATCAGTTCAAAGAACTTGCCGACGTAGATATCACGCAGACTGCGATGGAAGTCGGACCAACTTGCCACTACGTCATGGGCGGCATTGAAGTTGAGCCTGATACTGGGGCTGCCGCAGGTGTGCCTGGATTATTTGCCGCAGGTGAGGCAGCTGGCGGAATGCATGGTTCAAACCGCCTTGGTGGCAATTCGCTCTCTGATCTTCTGGTTTTCGGCCGTCGTGCCGGTGCGGGTGCTGCAGCGTATGCAATCGCAAACTTTGGCGCCGCAGTTACGGATGCGACCGTCAAAGCAGCAAGCGAACGCTTAAATGCACCATTTACTCGTAATGGCGATGAGAATCCCTACACAATTCACGCACATTTACAGGAGACAACCAATGACCTTGTTGGAATTATCCGCACTAAATCTGAACTGGAAGAGGCCCTTGTGAAATTGGCCGAACTTCGCGTACGCGCTGCAAAGGCGAAAGCCGAAGGGGGACGCGAGTTCAATCCTGGTTTCCACTTGGCACTGGATCTCGACAACATGCTCTTGGTCTCTGAATGCATCGCTCGCGCCGCACTGCAGCGAGAGGAATCTCGTGGGGGACATACGCGTGACGACTTTCCAACGATGGATGCGAAATGGCGACAAGTGAACTCCATCTGCACATGGGATGGATCAAAAATTACTGCTGTGACGCAGAAGTTGCCGAGCATGCCAAAGGAACTTTTCGATTTATTCGATCCGCATGAATTAGAGAAGTACATGACGGCAGAAGAAATGACCGCACGGAAAGGTGGTGCCAAGTGAGCGCGATCAAGAAGATGGTCAAACTACGAATCTGGCGTGGAGACTCTAAAGACGGCGGACTTCAAGATGTTGAGGTCGAGGCCAATGAGGGCGAAGTAGTACTTGACGTCATTCACCGTGTTCAAGCAACGCAAATGTCCGACCTGGCGGTTCGCTGGAACTGCAAGGCCGGTAAATGTGGATCTTGCTCGATGGAGATCAATGGAAAGCCACGTCTTGCATGCATGACTCGCATGAACATGTTTGAAGAGGACGAGACCATCACGGTCACACCTCTTCGCGCTTTTCCAGTCATCCGCGACCTTGTTACAGATGTTTCTTTCAATTTCAAGAAAGCAATGGAAGTTCCAGCATTTGAAGGTCCAGCAGATCTCAAGCCTGGCGAATATCGGATGCAGCAAGTGGATGTGGAGCGGAGCCAGGAATTCCGCAAGTGCATTGAATGCTTCCTCTGCCAAGATACCTGTCACGTCATCCGAGATCACGAAGAGAACAAGAAATCCTTTGCGGGTCCCCGCTTCTTCATCCGCCTGGCTGAGCTCGATATGCATCCTCTGGATATGTTGCGCAATCGCAAGCAGAACGCACAGGAGGAGCATGGCCTTGGCATGTGCAACATCACCAAGTGCTGCACTGAAGTCTGCCCAGAGCACATCCGAATCACCGACAATGCGATTATTCCGATGAAAGAGCGTGTGGTGGACGTAAAGTACGATCCAATTCGGTGGTTAGGCTCCAAAATTCGCAAACGCGAGGGTATTCTTTAACACATGCGTTTAATACTTCGTTGGGCTGCACTTGCTTTAGCTATTTGGGCGGCTACCGCCATTGTTCCCGGAATCACTGTCAATGGAGGCGCGCGCACTTATTTGTGGGTGGCACTTCTTTTCGGTCTCATTAACGCCGTTTTCGGCTCTATTGTGAAGGTGCTGACCTTTCCAATCACGATCATTACTTTTGGTCTCTTTATATTCATCATCAACACAGCGATGCTTGCACTGACGGCGCGTTGGAGCACTGCGCTGGATATCAAAGATTTCTGGTCTGCTCTATTTGCAAGTTTAATAATTAGTATTGTCAGCGCTCTTTTGCGCGGTCTATATAACAAGAGAACGTCATTCTAAAGCCAGCCCGCTGGCTCGCTTTAGTTTGGGTTGGATTGGGTGGGATCGCCGGCTCACTTATCCGCTGGGCACTTTCCGTTGCATTCGATCAGAGTCGTGCGGGAACGCTCGCTGCAAATCTCATTGGTGTAGCACTGGCTGGTTTTTTTCTCGTTCTTATGGAGCGACACGGGACTGACGCATTGCGACATCTACTTCTTCCAGGTTTCTGTGGAGGGCTAACGACCTTCTCGGCATTTGCGTTTCAGACTGTCGAAGGGGCTGGGGGGTTTTTCTACTTTCTTGAAACTCTCTTCCTGAGTTTGCTCGTTGTTGCAGTCATCATTCCAGTTTCGCGCAGAGCGGTGCCCGAGAGAGCATGAAAGCCCTATACGTAATAATTGGAGCCGGAATCGGAGCCCCAACCCGTTATGTGCTCGATCTATATCTACGTAAATTTCTCAAGTATCCCTACGGAATTACTCTTATAAATGTTCTGGGTTCATTCATCCTTGGATTGAGTATCGGCTCTTCGGATAATTTTCATGCCTTTATCGGGTTGGGCTTTACGGGTGCATTTACAACGTGGTCCACTTTTATTCTGGATCTCTATCTTGCTTTCGAGCTGAAGCAGTACAAAAGTGCGGCACTCAACCTGCTTCTATCTCTGATCGTAGGAATTGGCGCAGTTTGGGTTGGAATACAGTTAGTTTAGTAAAGAGCCCATCCACTTTTCGATCTCATCCGGATGGCGTGGAAGCCCATTGCTAAGGATTCTGCAACCATCCTCAGTGACAACAACGTCATCCTCGATTCGGATACCGATACCACGGAATTCTGGTGCAAAAAGTTCATCATCAGGTTGGATGTAAAGCCCCGGCTCTACCGTCAAGACCATGCCTACCTTGAGAATGCCCTCAGAGTAGTGATCCTTACGAGCCTGCGAGCAGTCGTGAACGTCCAAACCCAACATGTGACTTACCCCGTGCAAAGTCCACCGGCGGTGCAGTCCCATTTCAGGCTTCAAGGATTCTTCGGCGCTGATGGTAAGAATTCCCATGTCGATCAAACCTTGGGCTAGTACTTTCTGAGCCGCCAGGTTGATTGATGTCCAGTCCGCACCAGGTTTCACCGCAGCAAATCCGGCTTTCTGTGCTTCGTAGACCAACATGTATAGCGAACGTTGGGCTGGTGAGAATTTTCCGTTAATGGGAAGAGTGCGAGTCACATCCGCGGTGTAATACGAATCCCGCTCAACACCCGCGTCAACGAGAATGAGTTCGCCTTGGCGTAGATCTCCGTCATTGCGGATCCAATGCAGTACACAGGCGTGCGCGCCGGCAGCAGCAATCGTGTTGTAACCAGTGTCGTTGCCTTCGATGCGTGCTCTTCCGAAGAAAGCAGCTTCTATTACGCGCTCACCCCTGCGAGTTTTTACCGCAGCGGGAATGGCGCGAACTAAGTCCGAGAAGCCGCGAGCGGTCGAATCGCAAGCTTCTTGTAGTTCATCAATTTCATACTTATCTTTGATGATTCGAGCCTCTGATGCGAAAGTGAGGAATTCCTTATCGCGATCATGAGCAGCAATCTTCGAGTCAAGCGAGGGATCTTCACCACGGATGAGGAGGGTTTCATTTTTCTCCTCAAGTAGCGCCGTAAGAGTGTCGAGGTGACGAGTTTCGATTTCATAGCGAACTTGCGCCTCACTTAGAGTAAATCGTCGACCCACCCAAAGTTCGCCATATCTCACATCTCGGAAGAATGCATCCGTATCGCGCGTGGATCGAGGATGGATAAATAGAAGAGGTAAATGTCCAGAATCTGTTGGCTCCATGACAAGGACGGAATCAGCGCTCGCTTCGACTCCTTGCACACCCGTGTAATAAGCAAATGCGGAATGCGGCCGGTAGTTGTAATCGCTGTCGTTACTGCGGACTTTGAAATTACCTGCAGGAAGGACGAGACGGATTCCAGGGAAAGCCTTGGAGAGCGCTTCCCGACGCGGAACACACCAAGGCACGGCGGGTGCTGCTGCCATGCCGTTGAGGTGGGACTCAGCCCAACCTGTTTTCATAAACTCCGCGTAAGCATCCTGCACGGGTTCGTCGTAATTGCGTTCGTTCACTGCGGGCGCCGTTGCCTTTTCATTCATCCGGCAAGGGTACAACTTTTAGTGTGACATACGTAATACACGCTTGAAAACCCCCTTAACCACTACCGATCAGTACTCAAGAATTCATGTAATGTCACTGGCTGGACGCGATCTGATTGCCCTACATACAGTTCACAATAAGTCTACTTCGGAGGTTTTAATGACAACGATGTCAACGACCAATGCCAAACTGAACGAATGGGTGGATGAGGTTGCTCAACTTACGCAACCAGATTCAATTCATTGGTGCACGGGTTCAGAGGATGAGTGGAATCAAATCACCCAAGAGCTCGTTGACAAGGGCACGATGGTTCGGCTGAAGGCGAAGCCGAATTCTTTCCTGGCGTTCTCCGACCCAAGTGACGTTGCGCGAGTTGAGGATCGAACGTTCATCTGCTCCGAAAACGAGAGCGATGCCGGCCCAACGAATAACTGGGTCGCGCCTACCGAGATGAAGAAGACGCTAACTGACCTTTTCCGCGGGTCGATGCGAGGCCGAACGATGTACGTGATTCCGTTCTGCATGGGTCCCTTAAATTCCCCTCACTCCAAATTTGGTGTTCAGATCACCGATAGTGCCTACGTTGTTGCGTCAATGCGCGTGATGACTCGTATGGGGACTTCGGCGTTGGAACGAATTGGATCAACGGGAATATTCGTTGAAGCACTCCATTCAGTTGGCGCTCCGCTCAACCCAGGTCAAGCCGATGTTCTATGGCCCTGCAATGAGACTAAGTACATTGTGCAATTCCCAGATGATCTGGCAATTTGGTCATACGGATCTGGTTACGGCGGAAATGCTCTTCTCGGAAAGAAGTGCTATTCGCTTCGTATTGCCTCTGTCATTGGCCGCGAAGAGGGTTGGCTTGCCGAGCACATGCTCATTCTCAAAGTTACAACGCCAGAGAAGCGGGTCCACTACGTGGCCGCCGCATTCCCATCAGCCTGTGGCAAGACAAACCTTGCAATGCTCGAGCCGACAGTCCAAGGATGGAAAGTGGAGACAATCGGCGACGACATTGCATGGATGCGATTTGGAGATGACGGACGTCTCTACGCCTCAAACCCAGAATCAGGATTCTTCGGCGTCGCACCAGGAACTGGATGGAACACAAACTCCAATGCGATGAAGATGATTGATAAAGGAAATTCGATTTTTACCAACGTCGCACTGACAGATGATGGCGATATTTGGTGGGAAGGAATGACAGACACTCCACCGGAACACTTAATTGATTGGAAACACCGCGACTGGACTCCCGGTAATGGTGAATTGTCTTCCCATCCAAACGCGCGTTTCTGTACTCCCGCCGATCAATGTCCCATTATCGCGCCAGAGTGGGAAAGCCCAGAAGGTGTTCCGATCTCTGTAATTCTGATGGGCGGTCGACGTAAGACCACTATTCCTCTCGTGACGCAATCGCGCGATTGGAATCATGGAGTCTTTATGGGTGCGACTCTTTCATCCGAAACAACTGCGGCGGCGACTGGTGCTGTTGGAGTTGTTCGTCGCGATCCATTTGCGATGCTTCCGTTTATCGGTTATCACGTGGGTGATTACTTGAAGCACTGGATCACACTTGGGAAGATTCACGACAACACGAAGTTGCCGAAGATTTTCTACGTCAACTGGTTCCGTCGTGACAAGGACGGCAGCTTTCTCTGGCCTGGTTATGGTGAGAACTCCAGGGTCATCAAGTGGGCAATCGAACAGGTTGAAGGAAAGATTTCTTCGCGATCGACAGCCATCGGCTTGGTTCCAACTGCCGAGGGCCTTGATATTGCGGGCTTGAATCTCACTACTGAGAAACTTGATGCCGCCCTGCGCATAGATCAGGACGAGTGGCGCCATGAGTTACCTCTCATTAGGGAGTGGTTTGGCATGATCGGCGAGAAACTGCCATCGGAACTCACTGAGCAACTTGCAACGTTGGAGAAGAACCTCCAATAGCAGTAAGTTCGGCCGTCTTTTGCCTGTAAACTCCCCTCGTACTCGGAGACGTCGCATAGCCCGGTCGAGTGCGCCTCACTGCTAATGAGGTAACCAAGAAATTGGTTCGGAGGTTCAAATCCTCTCGTCTCCGCCAGAGCAACATCCCTTTGACAGATGGGAAGGAAGCACGTGCCGACATACCGCATAGCGATAGTTGGTGCAGGACCTGCGGGGTACTTTGCAGCACAAGCTTTACAGAATTTAACGACCGAAGATCGTGATTTCGCGATCGACATGATTGAGCGCCTCCCAACACCATGGGGCCTAGTTCGAAGTGGCGTTGCACCGGATCATCCAAAGATCAAGACCGTTTCTAAAGTTTTCGAGAAAGTCGCCAATGCCGGTAATTTCCGCCTTTTTGGTAACGTCGAACTCGGCACCGACATCACAACGCAAGATCTATTAGATAGGTATGACGCCGTAGTTATTGCCACGGGATCCTCTCTCGGTCGCAAACTCGGAATTTTAGGAGAGGGACTCTTCGGCTCACTCTCTGCCGCCGACTTCGTCCCTTGGTACAACGGCCATCCAGATTTCAAAGACCTCCAATTCCCTGTGGACTGCGATACCGCCGTCGTCATTGGCGCTGGAAACGTCGCAATGGATGTGGCTCGGATGCTCGCGCTCGAACCAGATGAGCTTGAAACGACAGACACCGCAGATCACGCCATCGACATACTTCGAAAGAGCTCAATCCGAAAAGTCATCCTCTGCGCTCGCCGTGGACCCGAGCATGCGGCATTTACCGCCCCTGAGTTGCGCGAACTTCCGAAACTTGAACACACCAATGTCATTATGGATAAGGCCGAGATTGCCGCCGCGCTCGCAAGAGTTGGCGAAAATCCAGAGAAGGATGTGAAGAGCAATCTCTCTGCAATGGAGTTGATCTCTCATGTGGAGCCATCATCACATGATCGCACTCTTGAATTCCAATTCTTTCTAGCCCCCCAAGAAATCCGTGGCGATGACAAAGTAGAAGAAATAGTTCTTGGCATTAACAAAATTGTAGATGGCAAAGTTGTGCCAACCGGCGAAACGAAGACCATAAAATGCGGCCTTGTCATTTCCGCCATTGGTTATGAAGCCTCTTCCATCCAGGGAATTCCATACGAACACGGCAAAGTTGTAAATGACGAGGGTCGTATTGATGGCTCAAATATGTACGTCGTCGGCTGGGCAAAACGTGGACCATCCGGCGTTATCGGAACGAATAAGAGCGACGCCAGCGATGTTATGAAATTGCTTGTTGAAGACCTTCCATCGACTCCGAAGAACAAGGGAGACGTTCTCGAATTATTAATTGACCATGAGATTGTGACCCAGTCTCGATGGGAATTAATCAATGACGCCGAAATTGCGAAGGGCGAACCCCTAGGAAAGCCGCGAGTAAAGGCTGTAGATAAGCAGGAATTGCTCCGTTTGGGTGGGCTATAAAAAACGGGTAGGCTTCACTCGCTTTACCAAGCACCAGCGCCCGTAGCTCAACGGATAGAGCATCTGACTACGGATCAGAAGGTTAGGGGTTCGAATCCCTTCGGGCGCACATATCTCTTGTCTTGGATATTTCTCCCCGCGCTCAAACGGGTCTTCTCCACCAGACAATTCCCATCTCTTAATGGATACTCACTGAATTAATCGAGCCGAAAGTGGATTAGGGTATTCTTCCGCTATGGGCGTGAAGTTGGATTTGCTGAAGGCTAACCGCGAAACAATTCTCGAAATTGCCAAACGAAACAAAGGCCTGTCAATTTCAGTTTTTGGAAGCATTGCCCGCGGTGAAGACACTGACACCAGTGACTTCGACTTCCTCGTTGACTTTGCCCAAGGGGCATCCTTTTTCGATCAGTTCCAAATGCAGCAAGAACTTTCAGAATTCCTCAAAGCACCTGTTGATGTTATTTCACTTCACGCTCTGAAACCTAGAGATTCGGATATTCGCGAAGAAGCCTTAGTTTTGTGACCCGCTCAGAGCTTAAGCGACTTCAGGACATTCTTGAATGCGCCGATGACCTCGCAGAACTCGTGGCTATGGGCAAAGTTGAGTTTTACGGAAACAAATTTTGGGCCATGGCGGGGGCGCGGTTGTTGGAAAATATTGGAGAGGCCTCAAACCACCTTACCGATGAAATTCTAGAGAGTCTTCCGGAAATTGAATGGAAGAAGGTTGCGGGAATGAGAGTACTTATCGCGCACGCCTATCATCGCGTAGATATCGATTTCATTTGGACTATTGCAACGGCTTCGGTCCCTGATTTAGCTCAGAGAATTCGTGCAAAGTTTCCAGATTTGCACTCTGAGGTCTAGTCACGGATTGGATTTTAGTGGGGTAACCCACCATTCTGATGCAATAGTTAAAGAATATTCTTCAAGCGCTTTTCTCTTTGGCTCATCATGGTGAGCGCAAACCACCACCACTTGAGCAGCACCACTTGAGAGAGCAACTCTTCTAACTTGATCGAGAAGATCTGCACCGACGGTTTCCCAGCACTCACCTTCACTGACGACGAAATCGTCTATCGAACAAGTCAAGCCGCCTGGGTTGTAAACGGGAGGCGCTGGAACCAAGCGACCAATGACAAAGCCGACTACTTTCCTTTCTGAGGTTGCGACAAGGGTAATTACCTTCTCATCTGCTATTTGACTGGCAAAGTAGTCTCGCTGTTGGGCGATCGCGTCTGATGCTACTCGCCAAAAGACCGGTTGAGGCCAAGTCCCTTCGGGCGCACCATCAAAATTGGCTAAACCATAGAAAAAGCCCCCAATTTTACCTGGGGGCTTTTTGCATCCACCTGACTAAATAAATGGTAACACTTTTCCCCAAGGGCCTACGACAAACATCTAGTAAAAGCTTGCTCACGTCGAAATTCACGTAGGAAATATGGTTCGCGAATGCGGCTGTAGCTCAGCGGATAGAGCATTCACCTGACGAATGGAAGGTCGTGAGTTCGACTCTCACCAGTCGCATATACATGGGGTGGCCTCCGTCTCGTCAACGGGGGCCATCTCAATTTCCACTTCAACTTGAGAATGGAAAGACCTTCTAGCTACAAATTCATGGTGGCCACCAAGTGCCAGTTTCATCCCTTCGGGCGCAGAATATTCTTTCAATTGCAAGCCATATTAAAAGGGTAAACGTACCGAATATCAAAGCGATGACGTTTGTAACTAAGAGGTTCCCGTCTTCGAAGTACGGGAGTCGAGTAATTATGAAACCAATTACAGCGCCAATAGCAAAAGCCACCTTCTTGCCTTTTTTGGCGGATCTCACGGTGTCTATTGTCCGTTGAAAAAAGCGCACGAGAGAAATTTGAGCGAATTTAACGAGTTGCTGATTCGTAAGCCAACTTCAACTCCTCGAGAATTATCTTGTTCATTCCGAGCATCGCCTCAGTGGCACGCTTGGCGCCTTCCGGTTCGGATCCACCGATGTACTGCCCCATGGCGGGAGAAGTCACTTGCCACGAGAGCCCGAATTTATCCTTGAGCCACCCACATCTACTTTCACTGCCTCCATCCTTGGTGAGAATATCCCAGTACTTATCTATCTCACGTTGATCCTTGCAGGGGATTTGAAAAGAGACTGCCTCTGAGAAATGGAAGTCCGGCCCGCCATTGAGTGCGATAAATGGACGGCCAAACAATACGAAATCAACGACGATTTCCGTCCCTTTTTGATTGCCTGGTGTATCAGTAGGGGCGATCCAATTACTTCCTAGAGAACTCTCCGGGAAAATACTGACGTAGAACTCGGCGGCCTCACGAGCATTGCCATCAAACCAAAGACATGTAGTCAGTTCCATTCCAACTCCTTAAGTCTTGCTTGAATTAGATCCTTTAATAGTTTCTTCTCGATCTTCCAATCTACAGGGACTTGAAAGGTCGCTGACCCCGAAACGTAATCCTTAAGCCTGGACTTAAACTCTGTCACCACTTTCGGACTCCAAGGATTCAATGTTAAATGCTTCTTAAAGGCAGCGAGTCCGAATACATACTTTCCGTCTCGGTGAATTTGCGGAACATTCCAGGAGATCTTGACATCTAGTTGTGGGAATTGGGAAAGAATGTAATCAATTATCGACTCCAAAGTTTCCGCCTTTTCGGCATCCAGCGAATTTAAATACTCCTCCAGCGAGCCGAATTTCCCCATAACAAAGAGTATCTATTTCGATACACTCGTTAGGTGACTTTCTATCAAGGGAGTAATGGTCGTACGGCAGTTCTTCTTCCTGGCCGTGGCTACTCGCCCAACCACCCCGTTCTCTACTATGCGCGCGAAGTGCTGTTGGCACAAGGTTGGTCAGTAGAGGAAGTGTGGTGGAATCCTGCAGATCTCGTTTCCGAGGATGCCGTTATTAAGAGAGCGACCGCGGTGCTAGACAAGGTGGCAAATCAAGATCCCCTTGTTGTGGGCAAGTCGTTAGGTTCCCTTCCTTTACCGTCCGTTGTAAAGCGCGGCTGGCCAGCAATTTGGCTAACCCCCCTTTTAGAACTGCCTGAATTAGCAGAGGCATTGAAAAGTGTGAAGAGTAAGACTCTCTTGATAGGTGGGACTGCCGATGAAGCCTGGGAGAGCAAGGTTGCAAAGGCAAGCGGTCAGCAGGTTTTGGAATTGCCTGGCGCGGACCATGATCTAGAAATACCTGGAAATCCTTTGGCTTCTACAGGTCTACTGACCGAAATAGTGGCGACCATGACACAATTTGTGAAAAGTCTTTAAAACTAGGCATTTTGGGAAAACCGTTGATCTCCACTCTAATGGATCGCTTCGCGGTTCTCACGTGCGATATCTTCCACGTAGGTGCGTGCCCATTGTTGGTAGCCTGGCAATTCCACTCTCAGTGAGCGGTGCAAATCTTTCGGTGACAAGTAAGCCACTAATGTTGCATCCGAGTACTTCGTCTCCGCCATCAAGGCCCTTGCCCACAGCCAGCCATCAAGTTTCGAACACATTCGCCCTTCTCGAATATATATTTGAGCGCGTGAAGCGTTGAGTACTGCGTAAGGCCAGTTTTCATTTTGAAGAGCCCACTCAAGTTCAGATCCCAGTGCTTCTAAGACAATCTTCCGAGTTTGGGAGAGAAAAACGTCACCTGCTCTAGGTCCGAGAATTGGAATTCCGACCGCGCGCGCAACTTCATAATGCAACACCAAGTCCGAATTCAAATCTGCTTAGTGAATCGAGGAGAGACTCGTTTCTAGGCTAATAGCTAAAGTCCGCAGGCACTCAGGCAGCATACGGTGATTCTGGTTAATTCTCATCGGTCACTCTCATTCCTTCGGGCGCACGTACCAAATTACAAATCGATTCCATATCTAACTTCGTTCAATACTATTTCTCCTCGTTGGTCCCGCTTGGTCTCTCCATCGGCTCTCCATCCATGCGATTCATACCAGGCACGAGTTAGCGAATTTCCTTCCAACACCCACAGGGTGGCCGACACAAAGTTTTCGTCCTTCAGCCGCAGAATTCCAGTCTTCATAAGATCCGAGCCAATTCCTTTACCTTGATTCTTGGGATCCACGTAAATTGCAAGAACCTCGCCTTGATCTATCGAACCACTATCCCTATTAGTACCAACGCTGATAAATCCAACGATCTGCTCGCCTTGCATCGCCACCAATAAATGAGACTTGGGTGGTGGGTTCTCAATAATGTTGCTCCAAGACGCCGTTCGCTTCTCAACACTAAGCGACTGAAGAAAGGAGTCAGGCAGCAACCCAACGTAGGCACTTTGCCAAGTGGCCACGTGAACCACGGCAATTCCCCAAGCATCAGTTGGAGTCGCATCGCGGATCCGAAGCCTGTTCATTGACCGATTATTGCTCAAACTGAAAATCGAGCAATGACCGGAAGAATCGATTCGCAGTGCCTAGCCTCATCCCTTCGGGCGTACACAATGAATCAGACTAGGGGGCCGAGTATGTCTTCGTTGGATTGTGATCCTTTAAGCTCAACGAAAATAACATGAGTATCTGTATCACCAATATTTTCTCCTGCGTGCGTTTGAGCGGATAACCAACCTGTCGTTCCCGCTTTTATCTCCGCCTCCGTCTGACCCTTATCAGAGATAAGTCGTCGCTTAAAGGAACTCAAGGTGTACATAACGCTATCTGGATGTTCGTGGAGAGTGGTCAAATGTCCCGGTTTATCCGTGTACTCAAGAACGCGCACCTGGTCATTTTCGAACACTACTTTGTAGTTGTCAGGGTTGGTTATTACAGGATCCAACTTCATTAGAACTCCTTAGTTTTCTGGTGCAAGCCTTCCACATTCCCTCAGGATCGGTGTAAGACACTCTTCATTTGGGTGGTAGAGCTAGGGTCATATGAACGACGAAGTCCGAGGTAGCGTGCGTTTCACAAGCGAATCTAAGCCTTTATCCGCTCTGATTTTGGATCATAAAGGGGACGAAGCGAAGCTGTTGCTGAAATTTGCTGGCCTGGAATTTGAATTTCATATGTGCCTGCCTTAAACCAATCATCACTTTCTATATCGGGTGCCGTGATCCAACTGAGCGCCACAGATCCGCCGAGAGTGTGTCCATACTGAGCGGACTCAACACGTCCGACCAAGATACCGTTTCGATAGATTGGTTCGTCGTGAAGCAAGATTGGCTCAGGATCATTGAGCAAGAACTGCATCAATCTACGATTGGTTCCGTTCTTACGGATCTTGGTTAATTCATCTAATCCAATGAACCCACCTTCTTTATCCCACGCAATACCGAATGCGAGTCCGGCACTGATTGGATCATCCGCACTTGAAATGTCATGGCCCCAACTGCGATACGCCTTCTCCAATCTGAGTGACCCCATTGCGTAGTAACCAGCAGGTGCCAATCCGAACTCGGATCCAGCATTTGTTATCGTGGAATGAATATGTCGAGCAATATCGGTAGGGATCAACAACTCCCAACCCAGTTCGCCGACGTAGGTGAGCCGAGTTGCTCGTACATACCCCATTCCAAGGTCTATCTCACGAGAATCACCAAAAGCAAAAGCATCATTGGATAAATCGCAATCGGTGAGTGTTTGGAGCAGAGCGCGAGAATTTGGCCCCATGAGAGCCAACATCGCCAAGGAGCCAGTGATGTCTACTACCGTGCAAAAATCCGTGGAAGCAATATTGCGTTTGAGATGTGCAAGATCGCGAAGCACTGTGGCAGGTCCTGATAGAACCAGAAACTCATCTTCGGCCAGACGTGTCACGGTTACGTCTGCTTCAATTCCGGCCCGTTCATTGAGCCATTGCGTGTAGACAACTTTGCCCACCGGCACGTCCACATTGCGAATGGAAACTCGCTGCAGCACCTTTACCGCATCTCGACCTTGGACCAAAATCTTTCCGAATGAGGATGTATCAAACATTCCGACGGCTGAGCGCACAGCATTGTGCTCAAGGCGAGATGCCTCAAACCAATTCGGTCGACCAAATGAGTAGGAATATTCGCTATCGTGCTCACTTTGGGAATACCAGTTAGCGCGTTCCCAACCCCGCAACTCGCCAAATACTGCGCCAGCCTTGGCCGTTTCATCGTGAAGTGGGCTCTGTCGAAGTGGGCGAGCGCTCTCACGTTGTTCAAAAGGCCAATGCACTCCGTAGGCTGTATCTAAAGTTTCCAGTACGCGTTTTTCTAAGAACCGCCGATTGGTTTCGTGGCGTTGAACCCGTGATGGTTCGAGTTCTGGAAGATCAAGTGGCGAGCGCCCGTCGATGATCCAATCAGCGAGAGTAGCTCCGGCTCCAGGTCCGGAGAGAAAACCGGTGGAGTTGAAACCAGCAGCGACAAAATAGTTGGCTAATTTCGGGGCGGGACCCAAGTGATAGAAGCCATCGGGGGTGAAACTCTCAGGACCAGAGAAGTGCAATTTGATTCCAGCACTTTCCAGTACGGGAAGACGAGTGATCATGCGCTCGTAATAAGGACCAAGGTGATCCCAATCTTCAGGTAGTCGAATAAAGCCGTTAGTTACTGGGATACCCGATGAGGCCCATGCATAACTGTCGGGCTCAAAAAAACCAACAAGGAGAGCGCCTGCTTCATCTTTAACGTACGCACAGTCGTCGGCGCTTTTGATTGTTGGAAGATTGCGGGGCAAATCAGGAATGCCCTCAGTCACAATGTAATAGTGGGCGAGGGCTTGCAGTGGCACCTGTACTCCGGCTAGTTCGCCAAACTCTCGACCCCACATGCCTGTGGCATTAACAACGTACTCGGCCTCGATGTACCCCTCTGTTGTTTCGACTCCTGCCACGTGTCCGTTGGAGGTTCTCACACCAGTGGCGACTACTTTCTCAAAAATCGCCGCGCCACGTTGGGTTGCCCCACGCGCCAATGACATTGTCGTATCAGTAGCGCTTCCACGACCATCGTGCGGGTAGAAGAGGCT
>JBAZYI010000030.1:0-19094 GCA_041659345.1 Candidatus Nanopelagicaceae bacterium
CGCAATTACATCAGGTTGGAACTCATAGACCCAATGCTGGAGTTGTTCTTCTAACTGCATCAACCTCTGCTCGAGAGGAAGCTCCGACGAGGTCTGAATCAAACCGACCTTCACCAGCGAGATAGGAGCACCAACTTCCCCTTCGATAACACCTATGCCACAGCGCGTTAAGCCAGGGTCAACTCCTAGAACGCGCATTAGACTTCCCCCCATAGGCTCACGAAGCTAGCCTAGATTGCGGCACTGCCTAATTAATCCAGGCTCGCCATTACTTCGTCAGAGATATCGAAATTGCCGTATACATTCTGAACGTCGTCGAGTTCTTCAATGGCATCAATGAGTTTAAAGACCTTTTCCGCTTGCTCAGCATCCAAGGGAATAGACATTGAAGGCAAGAAAGAAGTCTCAGCCGATTCATAATCCATCCCCGAGTGCTGGAGAGCAGTTCGGACAGCGACCAAGTCTGTAGGTTCGCTGACAATCTCAAATGACTCACCTAAGTCATTCACTTCTTGCGCACCCGCGTCTAAGACGGCTTCCAGAATCATGTCCTCCGTTACTCCACCTACTTTATTAATGATCACTACGCCCTTGCGACTAAAAAGATATGAGACAGAGCCGGGATCTCCCATAGTTCCCCCGTTACGTGTCACAGCTACGCGAACTTCAGAGGCAGCGCGGTTGCGATTGTCAGTGAGACACTCAATCAACATTGCTACACCCCCCGGGCCGTACCCCTCATACATAATCGTCTGCCAGTCTGCAGCCCCGGCTTCGAGCCCAGCCCCTCGCTTGATGGCGCGATCAATATTGTCAGCAGGCATGGAATTCTTTTTCGCCTTCTGAACTGCGTCATAGAGGGTTGGGTTGCCTGCCATATCGGCACCACCAGCTCGCGCCGCTACTTCAATGGCTTTAATGAATTTCGTAAACGATTTTGCACGGCGAGAATCAATGATGGCCTTCTTATGCTTGGTCGTAGCCCACTTGGAATGACCGGACATATAACACCCCATAAATGCCTAGGAAAATTGAGATTGCGATGAGCAGAGATTATCGGATTCTGCTGCTAGCTCCACACACCTCTTCGAAGAAATAGCGATGAATGCGGTGGTCGTTGGTCAATTCGGGATGAAATGACGTTGCCAGTAATGCGCCTTGCCGAACCGCCACAGGATGCTCAGTCCCTTGAAAATTAACCGATGCGAGAACTTCCACATCAGGTCCAACCTGCTCAACCCACGGAGCGCGAATAAAGACCGCCTTGAGTCCCTCACCTCGGAAATTCAGATCTGCTTCAAAGGAATCTATTTGACGACCAAATGCGTTGCGACGAACAGTGATATCGAGCCCACCGAATGTCCTTTGATCCGCTGTTGCATCAAGAACTCGATCTGCCAGAAGAATCATGCCGGCGCACGTTCCATACACTGGAAGCCCCCCTGCTATGCGCTTGCGAATCGGTTCAAAAAGATGAAAGGTTTGCGCGAGCAATGCCATAGTCGTCGACTCGCCTCCCGGAATGACCAAGGCGTCGATTGACTCAAGTTCAGAAAGCCTCCGCACTCTAATCGGATTAGCGCCGACTTCCTGCAGAGAAACAAAGTGCTCTCGAACATCACCTTGAAGCGCGAGTACTCCAACGTTCATGATTGCATCTGAATGTCGAATTACCATCCACGATCTGCGAGGCGATGAGGGACGGGAATATCGGCGACATTTATACCGACCATCGCATCTCCAAGACCGCGAGATGCATCTGCAACTACCTTTGCATCGTCGAAGAAAGTTGTGGCTTTGACACAAGCGATAGCACGACTGGCGGGATCGCCGGATTTGAAAATCCCCGAACCGATGAAGACTCCGTCTGCACCCAATTGCATCATCAGAGCCGCATCAGCAGGTGTAGCGATGCCGCCGGCGGAGAACATAACAACCGGAAGCTTCCCGGTCTGGGCTACCTCTTTGACAAGTTCGTAAGGTGCCTGCAGTTCTTTGGCCGCAACATAAAGTTCGTCGTCACGCATCGTGGATAAACGCCGGATTTCCCCCCATATCTGGCGCATGTGCGTGACCGCATTTGAAACATCACCTGTTCCAGCCTCACCCTTGGAGCGGATCATTGCGGCACCTTCGTTGATACGACGAAGTGCTTCCCCCAGATTTGTTGCACCGCAAACGAATGGGACAGTGAAGTCCCACTTATTAATGTGATTTTCATAATCCGCTGGAGTGAGAACTTCTGATTCGTCAATGTAGTCAACACCAAGACTTTGCAGAATTTGTGCCTCAGCGAAGTGACCAATTCGCGCCTTCGCCATAACCGGAATGGATACCGCCGCTTTAATCTTCTCGATCATGTCTGGATCGGACATGCGAGCAACTCCACCCTGCGCACGAATGTCTGCGGGTACGCGCTCTAAAGCCATAACAGCGACTGCGCCAGCGTCCTCAGCGATCTTCGCCTGAGTTGCATCCACAACATCCATGATGACGCCGCCCTTGAGCATTTCCGCCATCCCGCGTTTGACTCGTCCCGTACCTACTGCCTCAGACATGAACGCTCCCTAAGATCTTTGAATACCCAATCCTACTTTGTCGGAGTGGGACTTGCAGACGTAGTGGCCGCAGGCGTAGGCAAGGCGAAAACGGGTGCCGTATTGGTGAGCGCTACCCAGATCTGTCCGGGGGCAAAAGGTAATGGAGAGCCGTCTATTTGGCTCCATGTTGTCCCAGACGTTGCACTGGGCCTGCTCCATTTGCCCGGATAAGAGAAACCGTCCCGCAATATGAAGCCATCGCCTTGGCCAATCGTGGCTGAAAAAGGTGTAACTCCTCCAAATTTATCGTGATAAATGGAAGGAGTTATAGAGACCATTTGAATCGCAAGAGTCGTGGGACCTAATTGCTTTCCGTCGGCAGCGAGATCTGCCTTACCGTTTTGAGAGAGAAGCCATCGCGACTGCGTCGAAGACCAAGTAGCGGTATATGAATTTGCGGGCCATTTCAGTTGCACCGAATTAATCGGATTGCCACCTAGTGGAGCAGCAAGGGCGAAATTCCAGCCCATATTCTTCGAAACATCAATGGGAACGGATTCTTCTTTGAGCCGGTCCATGAGTAAATCCGCTCGAAGAACCAAATTGACAGGCGCATACCGAGTCTCATCTCGAACGTAAATTGTTGACGATTCGCGTTGTGCGCCCAAATCTTGCACGTTCGCTGCATGAATCACGGGGAGCAATTTTGATTGAGCACCGCTGTAAGCAAAGGCAACATGCCCGTACTGAGCGAGTATGTCGATATCGGAAATTCGCGCACTTCGTACAGGACCAATTTGGTCAGGAATTATGGATGAAAAAACCGCAGCCAGCCGAGTCAGCCCGCCCTCCACTTGTTCGATGTAAACCACGTCTGCTTCATCCAGCCCAATTTGGGGATGCGCCTGGTAGGTGTCATCAATCTTCACGACCAAGACGGGCCCATCAGTACCTACTCGACCGCTGAGCGAGTTATACGTGATTATGGTCTTCGCGGGGGTCGGACTATTTGGTCCATCAAATGCCTTCTTTGCCGACTGACAACTTGATAAAAGAAGAACTGTTGCAACGATCGTCACTCCAACGATCTTCGATTTCCTATATCGCATCATCTTCAAATTCATAGGTAACAGGCAGCGGCGCTCGTCCCGCTAGGCGAAATATTTTAAATATCAATTTCTGACGAACCACCCTCGTGCTATTTACTGAATCGACGTGTAGTGCAATGGCCACCCGAATCTTGGCAGATAATTCTGAAAGTTCCCTTAATAGAGCCCTCTCAGCTGGCCCCGCGTCAGATTCCAGATCAATCTGAAGCAGGCGTAAGGCGCCCGATAAGCCACTCTCTGCCTGTGAGCGCAGAGCGATCGATGCATCCCTGGCTTGATAGGCCGCAGCGGTGAGCAGAAGGGACGAAGCAGGGTCCGCGAACTCACTTCGGGCCAATTCGAGTGCGATGGCGGCTCGCCTTTGTAGCAACCCATCTAGATTGGCCCAACTTGTCTCCACTCTGTGATGAAGACGGTCAAGTCGAGTAGCAGAGAAACTGAGGTACCAGAGAAAGACGAAAACTACGAGAAGAACGAGCAATATATTCTTCATCGAGCCTCCTCTTCGCGGTTGAGCAATCTACTCCAACTACGGGTTTCAGAGGCTAAATGGACTCCATCACGACCGACCATCGCCATCTCATAGACCGAGAAAATTTGTCTCGCGACGGTATCCCAATCAAACCGCTTTGCATTCTTTTGTCCAGCCGCTGCCAGATGTGCTCGCAGTTCGTCATCTCGAAGCAAATCAATAATGGTTCTGGCTAGTGCATCTGAATCTTCAGAGGGGAATATCGATCCAAATTTGCCATCACCTAACATGGAATTGAAAGCCGGTATGTCACTTGCCACCACACAAGCGCCTGCGGCCATTGCTTCGGCCAAAATTATGCCGAATGACTCTCCCCCGGTATTTGGCGCCACATAAATTGAAACTGAACTAAGGAAATCTATTTTATCTTCTTCACTGAGTCGACCAAGAAAAGTAATTCGACTTCGCAACTGCGGATCGACCTTCTTGAGAATTTCTTCACTGTCCCCTGGGCCCGCGATCAGAAGTCGAAGATCTGGAATGAATCTCGTAATGTTTGGGAGTGCTTCCAAGAGAACAGAGAGACCCTTGCGTGGCTCTTCGAACCGCCCGATAAATCCAAGTGTCTTACCCGACCACTGTGGTCGTGAAACACCAGCCGTGAAACGATCCACGTAAATTCCGTTGGGAATGACAATTGCATCTGTCTCTAGATGCGCGGTCAGTGTTAAGCGGGCGACCTCGCTCACAGCAATACGGGCAGAGAGTTTTTCAATCACTGGTTCGAGAATTGGGCCGATGGCAAAGATCGCCTTCTGCTTCTTTGAAGCGGCGTGAAAAGTTCCGACCATGGGACCCTCCGCCGCCCAGCACGCAAGAAGTGAAAGTGATGGAATGGCCGGTTCATGAAGGTGTAAGAGATCGAAATTCCCTTGCGAGATCCACTGTCGAACTCTGGCGAATGCAATGGGTCCAAAAAGTACCCGAGCAACTGCACCGTTATAGGGAATCGCGATTGGTTTGCCAGCGCTCACAACATATGAAGGAAGTGCGTCTTCATCGGCGGCAGGAGCAAGAACTGAAACAGTGTGCCCATGTGCAATGAGATATTCGGCTAGATCTCGTATATGCGCCTGCACGCCGCCGGGTGCATCCCATCCGTATGGACAGACGATTCCAATGCGAAGGGGTATGAGATTAAACATATTCACGTTCCCTAAAGTCATCGTCAATCCAAATACGTTGAAGCATGTGCCAATCCTGGGGATTCTCGCTTATCCCAACAGCAAAATTATCCGCGCACCTCTGAACAATTGCCTGAACCCGTTCCTGCTGCGCACCTAAGGAATCGGTCACAATCGAACGAAAATCAATGTGAATTCCAGTTGGAGTGTATGAAACATAGGCGGTAATCAATGGCGCTTGCGTATTTATTGAGAGTACGGCGGGACCTGCCGGCATACGGGCTTTACCGCCAAAGAAATCAACTGTGACGCCAGTCTTCGACAGATCGCGGTCTGCCACGAGTGCGACCAAGCCGCCTTCTCGTAGACGCTTCGCCAGAATTGCAATAGAGCGCGAATCTAACGACAACACTTCCATACCTATTGCTTCTCTATAAGCCAAGAATTTCCGGAAAAGTACCTCCGGCTTTAATCGCTCCGCCACCGTTACGATTTTTACACCTTTGCCACAAAAGTATGCGCCGGCATGATCCCAATTTCCTGAATGTGGAAGTGCGACTATCACTCCTGTTCCAGCAGCGATGGCTTGCAGGAGTAGTTCTTCATTCTCAACCTCTACGGTGCCCATCACTCTCTCATGCGACCAATCCGGAAACCTGAAAGTGTCGCACCAGTAGCGAAGATACGAATTCATGGAGGAGGCGAGTAACTCATCAAGTTGCGATTGGGAAAAATCGGGCTTCACTCGAGCCAGATTGGAGCGAAGTCGACGAACGCTTTTTCCCTCTCGCTTGACCAAAGCACGCCCTAAAGTGTAGAAAAATCCGTAAGCCCATTTCTCTGGCAGCCATCTCACAATTCTCCACGCCAGCAAGTAGAGTGCCGCGACTGCAGCGTCGAGCGTCTTCTTCATACAGCTCTCACGGCGTTGCGAACAATCAGAATTCTTTGAAGAACAGTGACTGCTCCAAGAATTGCGAGAAGCCACATTCCAATGGCCAGAGCGTAGGGAACGTTGAGGCCGTGTAGTCCAATGCAGAGGATTGCGATGGCCAATCGCTCGGTCCGCTCGGCAAGTCCGCCGCTACATGCGATATTCATCGACTCGGCTTTTGCCCGTATATAAGGAACCAATATCCCGGTGACAAGAGCGACTAGAACTACAGGGATCAAAGGATCTTGACTCTTGCTTAATCCAATGAGGAGCGCGACGATAATTGACGCATCCGTGATCCGATCAATCGTCGAATCTAAGAATCCACCCCACGGGCTGGATCCCTTCTCAGAAATACGGGCCATCGTTCCGTCAAAGAGATCGCTCAGGACAAACACCGCCACAACCAACGACCCCACGAAAAAACGGGAGTCGACATAGAAATAGAATGCTGAAGCAACCACCCCACCCGCTCCCACAATGGTGACCACGTTGGGAGTCAGTCCGATTCGAAGAAGCCCCTTAGCTGCAGGAGTGATGGCTCGAGTCACGGCCGGTTTCAATATGTCGCTAATCATCCACACCATCGTAGGCTGACCTCGTGCCTACACCTAGTTTGACCCCGAACTCCGCGCTATCTGAGGGCTTGTCCATCCACGTATTCGGACATCCAAGTGCTCACCCAGAGGCGATTGCCGAACTCTTTGGAGGGGTCGTACGCCAGGTCGCGGGCGAGACTTGCGACTTGGCGGTTTTCGTCATTGATCCTTCCCTGGGTATTGACGGGTCGACTATCCAAAACTGGGAATTGCTCAATGACTCAATGCCTCCACGAATGGTCATTGTCACCGGACTCGGGAATCATGAGGCCGACTTCGACGATGCGGTTCTCCTTGCCAACAGAGTTTTCGACCTGACAGTGACGCCCTACCTCGTCCTTCATGATGATCAGGGCGTTCCTTGCGCTTTGATCTCTCTTTCCGATTTGAAGATACATGACTATTCGACGACTCCTCCGACGATTACGGAGAGCGATCCTGAACACAAAACTCTGGTTTCGGAATTTCAAAGTGAATACCTTGCGGCCATTGACGTCATGGGCGAAGATGGATTTGCTGCAGGATTATTGTTTCCCGCTATTCCGCTCTGGATCGAAAAGGGAATTGGCGTAGATATTGTGCAGAGTTACATCGCTCAACTGAAATAACTTCTACCAGGCTGCGGCAAGATCCGCTCTGGTTTGAGAGAGCAACTGCGGAAGAACTTTCACGCCAGCGATAATCGGCATGAAATTAGCATCGCCACCCCAACGCGGCACGACGTGTTGGTGAATATGGGCTGCAACACCAGCGCCAGATACTTCTCCTTGATTCATGCCAATATTGAAACCGGCCGCATTTGAAACTTTTCGCAGCGTGCTCATGGAATGAGCGGTGAGCGAGGAAATCTCATTGCGCTCTTCGTCCGTTAGATCGGTCAAATCCGAAACGTGCCTGTATGCGCAAACTAGAAGATGACCGGCGTTGTAAGGATACAAATTCATAACGACATAAGCGGTCTTTCCACGCGAAACGATCAGACCTTCTTCATCGCTCAAGGTTGGTATTCGGCAGAAAGGACACGGGACATCATTTGTATCCAGTGGTCGGTTCTCTCCACGTAGATATTCCATGCGGTGAGGCGCCCATAATCGTTGCCACGCATCTGGCATTCCTGCCCCACCGAAACTTTCTTTCACTTTAGACCTGTCGACGCTCTCGAATCGCGGACTCGATTTCCGCGATTGCCTCTGCAATAGGAATTCCGTTTCGCTGCTCTCCATCTCGATATCGGAATGAGACTGCGCCCGCTTGTTGATCTTCCTCGCCAGCGATGATCATGTAAGGAATCTTCTGAAGTTGTGCATTACGCACTTTCTTCTGCATGCGATCATCAGAGGCGTCGATTTCTGCTCGTATCCCATGCTTCTTCAATTGCGCCACGAGATCTCTGAGATAAGGCTCATACGCCGCGGCTACAGGGATTGCTACAACTTGCACCGGTGCAAGCCACGGTGGGAAGGCCCCTGCATAGTGTTCTGTCAGTACTCCAAAGAAACGTTCGATCGAGCCAAAGAGCGCTCGGTGGATCATGACGGGACGTTGGCGCGAGCCATCTGATGCCACATATTCGAGATCAAAACGTTGCGGAAGTTGGAAATCCACCTGGATGGTAGATAACTGCCAGGTGCGCCCAATGGCATCTTTTGCCTGCACTGAAATTTTTGGTCCATAAAAAGCTGCGCCGCCCTCATCAAGAACTAATTCAATATTCTGACGTTGCCCCGCTGCCCGTAGTGCTTCGGTTGCTGCGTCCCAATCGGAATCGTCACCCAGGGATTTCGCACTGTTACGGGTGGAAAGTTCCAGGTAGAAGTCGGACAACCCGTAATCGCGCAATAAATTAAGCACGAAGGTCAGCAAACTATCGAGTTCATCCAACATCTGTTCGGAAGTGCAATAAATATGCGCGTCATCTTGCGTAAATCCACGAGCCCGTGTAATCCCCTGCAGGACGCCTGATTTTTCATAGCGATATACAGTGCCGAATTCAAAAAGGCGCAATGGAAGTTCGCGATATGAGCGTTGGCGTGAGGCGAAGATCAAATTGTGGAATGGGCAGTTCATGGGCTTCATGTAGTAATGCTGCCCTGCACGTTTGATGGTGCCGTCCGCATGTAATTCTTCATCCATAATTATTGGCGGGTACATCCCATCGGCGAACCACTGCAAGTGTCCGGATTTTTCAAAGAGCGCGGCCTTGGTTATATGCGGCGAATAAACGAATTCGTAATTTTCTTCTTCATGACGCCGACGTGAGTAATCCTCCATCGCACGCCGGACAATGCCACCTTTGGGATGAAAGACAGCTAGACCCGAACCAATTTCCTCTGGAAATGAGAAGAGATCTAACTCAGCGCCAAGGCGGCGATGGTCGCGCTTTTCCGCTTCAATCAAAAACTCCAAATAAGTATTCAAGTCCTCTTGAGTTGCCCACGCGGTGCCATAAATTCTTTGCAGCATCGGATTCTTCTCCGAGCCACGCCAGTACGCACCCGAACTTCTCATCAATTTGAATGCAGGAATCAATTTTGTGGATGGCAGGTGAGGTCCCCTGCAGAGATCACTCCACATAGGAGACCCGTCGCGACCTAAATTGTCGTATATCGTAAGTTCAGCGCCTCCGACCTCAACGGTTGATTCGTCCTGGGCGTCAGACTTCAATCCGACGAGTTCACACTTAAATGGCTCGCTGGCCAACTCGATGAGAGCTTCTTTTTCGGTTGTCACTCTCCGACTAAATCTCTGACCTTCTTTGATGATCTTGCGCATCGCTGACTCGAGTTGCTGAAGATCCTCTGGTGTAAATGGATTCTCCGGATCAAAGTCGTAATAGAAGCCATCGGTGATCGGCGGACCAATTCCCAAGCGAGTTCCAGGAAAAACTTGCTGCACTGCCTGCGCGAGCACGTGAGCGGTTGAATGTCGTAAAACTTTCAATCCTTCGGGAGAGGAAATCGCAATACTCTCCACTTCATCACCATCGTGTAATTGCGTCCACAAATCCTTCAACTCACCGTTTATACGACAGACGACAATTTCCTTATTTTCTGCAAAGAGATGCGTGGGACGCTGATCGTCCGCAACCGAGGTCTGGGCACCGTCTAGGGAGATTGCGATGTGTGGCATGTCCTCAGTCTACCTAACGGCGGGCTGCGGGTGCGTCAGAGTACAAAACCACTCAGGGCTCAAAGGATTCGGTAGCGTGACGCGCAAATTCTTCAGCCAAATGCATATCAACTTCCAGTACTCGATCCCCCAACATGGCCGCGGGCTGCAACTCCTTCAAACTCGACATCAAAAAGATTGCATCTGCATTTTCTAATTCATGTACCGAGATGGTTCGCTCCTGAACCTCTAACCACTCAAGAGAGAGTTCGCGAGTAATTCCTGGCAAGCACCCGGAAGATAGGTCCGGTGTCACCCATTGCCCCTCAATATGAAGCAGTAGGTTGGCAACCGAACTCTCGCAAATCTCCCCCTTTTGATTGAGTCGGATGCCATCGTCAAAACCCTCCGCACGTGCCAATGCCAAACATGCGGCGTTCTTCGAAAATGGAAGGATCTTGTGACCACTGCCTGGAGAAGTCTCATCGACTGGTCGATCCAGAAGCATCAATCGTGCTGGACTCGACCAGGGATGCAGGTTCTCATGCAGCAGCCCGAATTCCCCCGAATTGGCAAAGGTCATTCTTAAGCGTCCAACGTCAGGAATATCTTCTCCTGGCATCAAAAGCTCTCCAACGGCGGCTCTGATCTCATATTCATTCGGAAATGGAATTCCCAAAATTCTGGCGCTTCGTTCTGCTCGTGCAATATGGCGACCCAACGCAAATGCTTCTCCACTGATGGTCTTGAGTGTCTCAAAGATTCCGTTTCCTTCGGGGAATTGGACGCTCATGAAATCTCGCCATTCGCAATTGCAACCAGTCTCCGAGCTTTCAACTCGGTTTCTTCCCATTCGGATTCTGGGTCACTACCCCATGTGATGCCAGCTCCAGTTCCGAACCTCAACATTCCATCTTTCTCACTCCAGAAGATTCTTATTGCAAGAGAGAACAACGCCTGTTGGCCTTCCACCCACCCAAGTGCTCCGCAATATGGTCCGCGGCTCTGTCCTTCGAGATTTTCAATTGTAGAAACTGCGGAAGATTTCGGCGCACCACTAACGGAGCCGGGAGGCAGCAAAGCCGCGGAGATTTCTTGCCAACTGATCTCATCACGTAAGGATCCTTCAACATATGAGACCAAATGGCTTAGTCCTGGATGGGGTTGGGTTTCCAGAAGTCTAGGAACGTTTACAGATCCTGTTCTACAAATTCGACCGAGATCGTTTCGTATCAAATCAACGATCATGATGTTCTCTGCAGTGTCTTTACTCCCAAATGGAATCTCATCGGACCCTGGCAGTTTGGTGCCTTTTATGGGTGCAGAGGTAACTAGCGAACCATCCCTTTTCAAAAAGAGTTCAGGCGAAGCCGAAGCAATTTCGATATTTGATAGCCGAAGAAAACTTGCAAATGGTGCGGGATTCTTTCTCATAATTTCATGCATTAATGGAAGCAATGACTGATCTGCCATAGGCGCGTTTACTTGTCGACAAGCATTGACTTGGTACACCCACCCCTGTGCGATCTGGTTTTGAATCTCTTTCACATAATCCACGTACTCTTTTTCGGAGAGGGAACTCGTCCAAGAATCAGTAATCGGCTGCCATTGCTGATCTACGGCCGGAAGAGGAGCATCCTCAACGTGCGCGAATCGCGCACACCACCACTCGCCTTCAAAGGTCGAAAAAGCAGTCCAAAATCCAGGAGTATCCAGACAGGAAGGATCGTGGCTGATTTCCTCCAACCCGTAGGCCAACCGCCCACCCATCCAGAAAAAGGGCTCGTCCTTCGTCAAACCTTCGAATTCCACTCCGTAACCGTACGGCGATAATGCCAAGTTTGCCTCGCTTTGGCGCATACCTCTGCCCTACGATAGATTTCGCCCAGCACAAACGAGCAATCGCGAGTGCATGCGGACGTAGCGCAGTTGGTAGCGCACCACCTTGCCAAGGTGGATGTCGCGGGTTCGAGTCCCGTCGTCCGCTCTAATGGTCGGCGTTCACTATTTCTAAATATTGACGCCGATTTTTTATACGGTGGAGTGGCCGAGAGGCGAGGCTCAGGACTGCAAATCCTGCTACACGGGTTCAAATCCCGTCTCCACCTCCACTCAATCTTTTATTGAGCGTTTTGCAGGACTAACGAGAAAGGGTTCTAACTGGCCATGACGCTAGATGAATCACGACCTTGGGGTCGCTTTGAAGTTCTACAAGACACTCCCACATACAAAGTGAAGTGCATCTGGGTCTCTCCTGGAAAAAGACTTTCATATCAACGCCACGAGAAACGCGCTGAACATTGGTACTTCGTTCAAGGTGAAGCGGAAGTTACCCTCAACGGGGCCATATCCCACTACATTGCCGGGGACTCTGTCTTCGTGAAGATCGGCGACCTCCACCGCGTCAGCAATGTCTCCGATCGGGACGTAATTTTTATTGAAGTGCAGACCGGAACTTATTTCGGCGAGGACGACATAGAGCGTATTGAGGACGACTTCGGACGATAATCGCCCTCGTTAGCCGTGAGGTATGCTTTCGCACGTCTCACGGACCGTTGGCTCAGCGGTAGAGCGCTTCGTTGACATCGAAGAGGTCACTGGTTCGATCCCAGTACGGTCCACCACTAGAAAACGGCTCCTGACCTGCGAATCTGCAGTCAGGGGCTTCTGTTTTTCATGAGTTCGTGCAATATACGTGCGCCAAGGATTTTGCCAAGCGTCGCAATTGCATTTATGGTGAAGTGGTGGGGACCCATAGAAAACTTCTCAAGAAACGTATCCATAATCTCAAAATGTTTAGGCGATACCTTCTTCGCAAATTGTTGAGGCGACGAACTACCGGCAAATCCACCATCATTTTTATTGTGACTTTCCCACGTTCGGGCTCCACGGCTCTTGGAACTCTCTTTGATTCGGTAGGTGAACCCTTCCATTACTACGGAGAGATCTTTGGATTCAATCAATGGCCCAAAGCTATAGAACGCATTACCTCAAATTACCCATTCTTTTCGAGTAGATATCTCAAGAAGTTCTTGCAAAAAAAGACGGAAGGCACGATTCCTTATATATTTGAAACGTCAGGATTGAAACCTGAAAAGGTACTTCGTTCAGTTCAAAAATCGCCAGGTATTCATGTCTTCAAAATCATGAGTTTTCACTTCCACCCGGAAGTACTCGAGGATTTAATTAAGGAATTTCGACCCAAGGTCTTATTCCTACGCCGAAATCATTTGGATAGGTTCATCTCCACCAAGAAAGCTCAAACAACTGGCAAATGGCACGGCTACAACACTGATGATGACGTGATTGAGATTGACGAAAAGAGCCTCGCTCAATCCATTGGAAATAGCATCGAATTCTACAACTCTGTTCGTCAATATTGCCGCTCAAGTAAAGTCAACTGGCTGGACTTCGACTACTCCGAAATATTCTCTCAATCCAAGTTGCGAGAGATTCTAGATTTCGCTGGAGTAGAGATTTCGCAGAGCGATCTCACCTCTCTCATAACGACCAAGAGACAAGATAGTAAGCACCTTTCACGGGAGAATTTTCTCCAGAATTCTCATTCCCAGGACGGCAATAAGTCACTCGCTGATTATGATTTCACTAAGCGGGAAACCTAAGTACGTTTCTTCAGGATTCGGCGGGTGTTTATGCGAAGAACTCCAGAGGCGATTGCCACCTCCCAAGAGGCTCTGCGTATTGGGAGGTCCATGCTCACTCTGCTGGAGTCGGAAACTCAAACATACGATCTTTGCAGATCTGGACTAGCAAGCTTGGAGCAATGGACTCAAGGAGAAAAGACCGTTGCCGATTGTCGACGACTCTCTTCGAAAATCCATGAGGTGGCTCGCCTGCATGCGCAAGGACCCGAGAAAAATGCAATCAGATCAATCGGCCACGCCATTGCAACTGCTCACGTGTCTACTCATCTGAAGCCTTGCGAAGACTACGCAGAAAAAGCACTCGACTAATACACCTTCAAACCCGATTAATGAGACCGATTTCTAGGGTTGACACTCGTCGATGAACAGCTTCGGACGCGTATTGTAAAAGTGTTTACGGGTGAAGGGAATTTGGAACATGAATCGGTTTAGGTGGGCAGGCACGATCACGACCGTCCTAGTTCTTCTGGCAGGAGTTGCGCCCGCAACCAATGCGCAATCCAGCGCGTCCTTTCGATCCGCCACAGGTATGAGCAAGGCACAAGTGAAGGTCATGACTGATGCTCTTGGTGTGGCGTACCGTCAAGCGATGAGTACTGCTAAAACTACGATTAACACGTCGAAGTTGAGCGTTTCAACCACTTCGACCGCAGATCGTCGCTACAGATGCTCGCTTGGCGGCTACATTCACACCACAATGACAACAAGAGTGATCGTCACAATGAACACTGGAAATTCGAATACGAGCGGTTCGGGGCATCAAACGATCTCCGATTGGCGGTGTATAAAAGGATGGGTAGTCAACGGCGATCCCTACTTGAGCCACACCCTCTCGGGTTCAGTATTCGCCGGAAAGTTCAGAGTCAGTACCCATGTAAGCGGTGGGTGGAAAGCAACAGGCCCAAACAAGGCGAAGCAGAGTTGCCAAACGAGCGGGAACGCTCAGTACTCAACCATTGGCAAAAGTGGCGTGGCGACAGTACATGTGCGATGTGTGCCCGGTGAGTCGTACGACGTCACTACTCACTTCTAGGCGCATCAAGGGCGCTTCGATCCATCAGCTAAGCGCTGAAAGTTCCTGAACGAAGATGAGAGAATTTTCGAATATGAGATCGCAGTCATAATCCACAGTCGCAACATGGTAACTATTGAGAAGTTCAACTCGTTGCTTGCGCGGAGAACCAACCTCAGCCATAACGATCTCGGTATTTGTTACTGGTAGCAAGTGGTCTTCGACGCTATGAAAGAGGAGCAATGGGATTTCAATTTGACTCAAAGTAGACCGAGCACTCCTCAAAAGCTTATTGAGTTGAACTATTCCCTTGGTTGGTAGTGCGTCGTAAGCCCACTCGGAAACACCTGGTCGTTTAATGTCGTTTCCGACAGAAGGTAAGTGCGAACGAAATCTCGAAAGAATAGGAGCAAATTTCACTGCGTAGCCAGGAATATGAATCATTGGATTAACCAGGACTATTCCGGCGAGCTTCTCCTTGTGGTGCGCCGCAACATACAAAGAAGTGCCGCCGCCCATAGAAAGTCCAAAAATGAAAACTTTCTCACAGGTCTTGCCCAATTCATCCAATTCCTCGACGACTTTCGCTGGCCATTCTTGCCAAGGCACCTTGTTCAGGTCTTGCCACTGGGTTCCATGGCCCGGCAATCGCGGAACGCGGACCGTGTAACCTCGCGCTGCAAAGAACTCCGCCCAAGACCGCATTGAGGCTGGCGAACCCGTGAAGCCGTGGACAAGAAGGATGCCAATCTTGCCTTCGACTCCACTGCCTCGTACGGCGAAATCCTCCAGGAGTCCCGCGGGCGCATTTGTCATAGCCATGGTTGCGAGCGTAGACCTCGTTACTTGTCACATCAATCACTTAAAGTTACGACCATGAAAGTTTCGCCCAGCAACGAGCCGTGGCAGGCAACTTTTGACGAAATTGGACAGCCTCTTTCTCAGACAACTTTCGTCGTGGTAGATCTTGAGACCACGGGTGCTTCTCCCAGTGTTGGAGCGGGAATAACGGAAATCGGAGCCGTAAAGGTTCGAGGTGGGGAGATCATTGGAGAATTTCAAACACTCGTGAACCCCGGCGGGACAATCCCCGCTTTCATTACCGTGCTTACGGGAATAACAGATGCCATGGTTCTGGAGGCTCCATCAATAGAAGAAGCATTCCCCATTTTTCTTGAGTTTATGGGCTCGGAAAATGAAACGATCCTGGTCGCTCACAATGCTCCCTTTGATGTTGGATTTCTTAAAGCTTCCGCGGCACATCAAAATTACACGTGGCCCCAATATCGCGTAGTTGATACAGCGCGGCTAGCGAGACAAGTTCTTCTTCGAGATGAAGTACCCAATTGCAAACTCGGGACGTTGGCACTCTTTTTTAATACGCAGACCTCCCCAACCCATAGAGCCTTGGATGATGCGCGTGCAACCGTTGATGTGCTGCACGGATTGCTCGATCGACTCGGATCTTTCGGAGTCACAACCCTGGACGAACTCTATGGTTTTAGTACGCGGATAACGAAAGCGCAGCGAGAGAAGAAGCATCTCATTGCATCGATACCAGCAACGCCAGGCGTATACATCTTCAGAGGACCAAGGAACGAACCCCTTTATGTGGGAACATCCCGAAATCTCAAATCACGCCTTCGTACATATTTCACTGCCAACGAAACACGCAAACGGATTCTCGAAATGCTCGCAATGGCAACACGGATTGACACGATTGCCTGCGCGACCGTCCTCGAGGCTCAGGTGCGAGAGTTACGGATGATTGCAGAGAAGCGTCCGCCGTACAACAGTCGTTCGAAGGGACAGGAGAAAGCAACCTGGCTCAGGGTGAGCGAACGACCCTTCCCTCGATTTTCTGCGGTGCGTGGAAGCGCTTCACTTAACGATTCCATGAAATGGATGGGTCCATTCTCCGGCGCAGGAGAGGCTCAACTCGCCAGCCAGGCAGTTACTCGCGCACTTTCTTCTCCCGAACTTTACGACCATACGGATGTCCGTATGGTCGTGGATTATCTAAGCGAGAAGATGGCGGCACATGCACTCGATGAAGAGTTTGAATTGGCAGTCGCAATACGGGATCAATTGGGAGCTTTTTTGCGTGGCTCCTCTCGTGGAGTCCGCATAAGAATACTCACTCGGATTCCTGAGATGATTGCAGCGCAACGAGTTGAAAGTACAACGACTTCCCTCTGGGAATTCGTCTGCATTCGATACGGTCGCCTTGCTGGAAGCGCGCTTTCCAAGCCTGGAGTGGAGATTTCCCATACGATCGAATCGCTTGTAGCGACATCCGAAGTCGTCCTCGCCAATGACTCGATTCTTCCTGCTTCGACATATGAAGAAGTCGAGAAGTTGTTGAACTACTTAGAGAGCGATGGAATTCGGCTGGTCTCAATTACCGGCGAATGGACATCGCCGATCAACGGAGCGATTGGTGCGAAATTCGCCTTAGAGAAAGTCCGCTCTAGAGATCAAGTCGTTGCCAACTTCTGGGATAGTGCAACCCAACGGGCCAATAACTGAGAAGCGGCTCCGCTATCAATGGCTTCGATTGCCGCAACCACGCCTTCGTTTAATCTTTCGACGGGAGAACGGTCTAGCTCTCCGCGAAAAGCCGCAATTGCTGCCGCTGAATTTATGACAACCGCGTCACGGGGAGTCCCGTGTTCTCCAGCAAAAATAGCCAAAGTAATCCGGGCATTCTCGGTTGCGTCTCCCCCAATCAGTTCCGACATAGGAGAATATGGAATTTCGAAATCTCTGGGATCTACCTTGATCTCTTTCACTTTGCCCTCGCCGATAACAAGTACAGTGGAAGTGGTTGTTAGAGTGATTTCATCTAATCCATCATCACCACGGAATACGAATCCATCCACGCCTCTGCGCGTAAGAACTTCAGCCATGACGTGGTGCAATCGTTGGTCGGCCACGCCGATTGCAGCTGCTTTTGGTCGGGCAGGGTTGGCGAGCGGGCCAAGAATATTAAATACGCTAGGAACTCCCAGGGCCTTTCTTGCGGGCCCTGCGAATCGCATCGCCGGATGAAATTTGGGGGCGAAGCAGAAGCCAATACCAAGTTCACGAACGCAGGTTTCAATTGCGGGTCCATCGAGGGTGATCGCTACTCCAAGTGCCTCAAGCAGATCGGCGGAGCCGGATCGGGAGGTTGCTGCTCGATTTCCATGTTTTACGACCCGTGCCCCAGCGGCCGCTGCAATGATTGCCGAGGTAGTGGAAATGTTGATCGTGTGAGCGACATCGCCACCGGTGCCTACGGTATCGACAGCCCTTTCCGTGATGGAAATGGGAGCGCAATGCACGTACATCTCATCGACAAGTGCATTGACCTCGGCAGCCGTCTCCCCTTTGGCTCGCAGGAGTAAGAGAAAGGCACTTATTTCCTCATCATTTGCACGACCTTCAAGAATCTCTCTCATCGCCCACTGGGCATCTGGCACCGTGAGATCTAAACCCTGCTCAAGATTATGCAGGACGTATGGCCACGATCCTGGAGTCAAGCTCATCTAGTTAGTGGGCTGTGCCTTGCGCATGTGCGGCCAACCCAGTTCTAAGTAGTCCGGCCGCAACATTGGCAAAAGTAAAAGGGTCAATAGGCGCCAGAACAGTTGCATCTGCCCGAGACCATGCGGCCAGCCAGGCATCATCAGGACGGGCTGTAATCAAGAGGACCGGTGGGCACCGAAAAACTTCGTCTTTTAGCTGACGGGAGACGCCCATCCCACCCTCGGGAACCGCTTCAGCATCCAGAATGATCAAGTCGGCGCTCTGGGATTTTGAAGCATCAACGTCTGCTCGAAGGGCGTCCGCTGTGGCAAATTCGGAAATATCGTGCTCAGGAAGGTCCGCGCTGACTCGCTTGCCCAGAGCGCTCGCAATTGCCGCCCTAACCGCGCAATCGTCCGAATAGACCAAAATCTTCTTCCGTGAAGTAGTCGCTCCCATGAGGCAGAGTCTAATGTGCTGGGCGAGTTCTTCCTATCAACTACCTGGCCGGGTAATTACCCAATCTGAGGGGATCGGGTCGGGCGCTTTGGAGTGATTTGCCTCACCTGCACCATTCCAACAAATCGCGGACAAATCCCATGCCGAATTAAGCAAATCCCGACAATTCAGGAATAATCACCCCCATGTCTAGCGCCACTGTAGTTACGTCGAAAATCACTCGCCCCAACCTGGTGGCCGTGGGAACAATTGTCTGGCTGTCGAGCGAGCTTATGTTTTTCGCAGCGCTCTTTGCAATGTACTTCACGACGAGAGCCGTGCAGGGTCCCGCTCTTTGGCTAGAGTCAACAAGCATTCTGAACATTCCCTTTGCGGCAGTGAACACGACAGTTCTGGTTCTTTCGTCGGTAACCTGCCAGTTCGGTGTCTTCGCGGCGGAGCGGTTACAGTCAAAACGAAAAGGTCCTCTCTATAGGGTTTCACTCTGGGGCATGCGCGAATG
>JBAZYI010000031.1:0-18139 GCA_041659345.1 Candidatus Nanopelagicaceae bacterium
GTGGGCGCCCTCGTGCCATCTTTTTTTCTTGCTAAAGCAGAGGCATTTTCTGGATTTTCACTGAAAAAAGCTGCGAATTCCGAACTCGGTGCATACGTAACCAAGTCGTCCGCAATAAAAGTAGGGCAATCACGGGCTTACACAGGCAAGGACTCAGCTGGGAGGACTGTTGAAGTCGTTTTAAGTAGAACAAAAAAATCCCTCATTGCTCTCAATGGAAGATGTACACACCAAGGCTGCATCGTTGAGTTAAAGAAGACCGCACTGGTCTGTCCTTGTCACGGCTCAGTATTTCAAGCTTCAACTGGGGCGGTCGTACTAGGTCCGAATGGTTCTCCGAAAAACACAATCTCTCCGCTTTCCAAATATAGAGTTACTGAAAAATCGGGCAAGATCTACATCAAATAAGCTATTTAGGGACGCTCTTTAACCTTTTCTTTCCACCGAGCACTTCCGTAATTTGGTTGGCGTGTTTCAGAACTAATTCGCCCAATCTCTGAACGCTCTCTAGAGATTGATCTGTTTTAATTCCAGTGGTGCTGATTCCGCCGGCGCATTGCCCGGAGTGGTCAAAGAATGCGGCGCCAACGCAGAAGACGCCTTGCGCATCTTCTTCATCATCAACCGCATAGCCTTGTAGTCGAACCTTGTGAATTTCAGACATGAGTCGTGGAATTGTCGTTATCGTCTTTGAAGTTCTCGCTTCTAGCCCAGAATTTTCTGCAATTGCCTTGATCCTCTCGTCTGGGAGTTCGGCCAAGATTGCTTTTCCGACAGAACTCACATGAGGTAACTCGCGAAGTCCAAGTGATGTGTAAAAGCGAACGGTTCCAGGACCATCTATCCGCTCCACGAAGATTGGATAGCCATTATCATTTTGCGCAATTCGCACGGTCAATCCTGATTTCTGACTCAAATCCGTGAGGATGGAGCGTGAAACACCCGCGAGTGGTTCGCGAGCGCTGGCGAGATCACCAATTCGAATCAGTGCCATACCTGGCAGATATCGTGGACCTGGCTCGGAGATTCTGAGATACCCATGGTCTACCAACGTCCGTAACATGGCATGGGTTGCACCCTTGGAAGCTCCAGTCCGGCGCACAATCTGGGCCAAAGTGAGACCCTCATTTGGTGCAGTAACAATATGGTCAACAAGAGTGAGAGCTCGACTCACGCTCTCCACCGTATATGGGTGCTTCTCATGAGTTAAAGACATGGAATCTCCCTTCTTCGCAACCTCATCGTTGACATTGAAAGCCTATGCGGAATACTAGTACTGCCGAACAATGTTCGGCAATACCGAACGGATAATTACATGCACTCAGACGCACTATTGGGTGGGTTCAACCCTGAACTTCTCCCATCGGCCAGTCCCGTCCGTTTCCCGGACGGTGCAGAGTTCCGGATCGAAATCCCCTCAGTCGAAGGGCCGCAAGTACTCAGTGCAGTTCTCGATGAAGCCAAGAAACGTGGAGTCACAATCAACCGCGTCTCTCAAGGCAGTGGTGCCATGTTGCACACAGAATCTGAACTCCGGGAAATGTCGAAAATTGCATCTGATGCCGGTCTTGAAATTTCACTCTTCATCGGACCGCGTGAAGAGTGGGGAATAGGCGCAATGTCTCGAGGACCCGAAGGCGCTGCGCTCGGTGGATCTGTTCGAGGAATGCGACAACTTCGATATGCCGTAGAGGATGCCCTTCGAGCATTTGAGTGTGGGATCCGAGGAATACTCATCGCTGATCTTGGCTTGCTTCAAGTTTTATCACAGGCCCGTACAGAAGGACAAGTTCCACGTGATGCCATCTTCAAGGTTTCTGTGATGAAGGCACCATCAAATCCGGCGACAGTCAAGCTTCTTGAATCCATCGGTGGCGACACGATCAATCTTCCAACTGACCTGACATTGAACGAATTATCAGAGATGCGCGCAGTCACAAACCTGCCGCTTGATCTTTATGTCGAAGCACCGGACAGCCTAGGTGGCGTGGTACGTGGAAATGAAATCGCAGATCTCGTTGAGGTTTCCTCGCCTCTTTATGTAAAATTCGGTTTGCGAAACTCGCGGGGAATCTATCCATCAGGAATGCATCTTGAGAATGATGCCATTGCTTTTGCTCGCGAAAAAGTTCGTCGTGCTGAGATTTCTCTCGAATGGTTGAAGCGAAGCGGTAAACCTTTTACGCAATCCAAACCAGGTGCAGCTGGACTAGGAATTCCAAAAGCGTCTAATCAGTGAGGTACATAGATGTCGCATAAGCACACTCTAAGAAGTAACGAGTGGTTCGCTGGCAATGACGAAGTGGCCCTCTCGCATCGGGTCGTAATGGCATCAGTCGGATTGAAGATCGAGCCCGACAATAAACGCCCAATCATCGGCATCGCCGATTCATCAAGCGAGCTAAATCCTTGCAATCTTCCCTTACGCGACTACATCGACGATGTTAAGGCGGGAATTGTTGACGCCGGAGGCATTCCGCTTCTGTTCTCGGTGATGTCGCTGGGTGAAGACCTCATGAAGCCTTCAGCGATGCTTTACCGTAATTTACTTTCGATGGAAATCGAAGAATACCTTCGCTCTTACCCACTTGATGGAGTAGTACTGCTGGCAAATTGCGACAAAAGTGTCCCAGGCGCACTCATGGGCGCGGCTAGCGCCAATCTTCCAACAGTTATGTTTACGGCTGGGGCTCGCCCCGCGGCAATCTACAAGGGAAAGAGAATTGGCACGGGCACCGATCTCTGGCGCATGTGGGCGGATTATCGATCTGAGAAGATTTCTGCAGAGGAATGGCGCGA
This sequence comes from Candidatus Nanopelagicaceae bacterium, assembly GCA_041659345.1. Taxonomy (GTDB): domain Bacteria; phylum Actinomycetota; class Actinomycetes; order Nanopelagicales; family Nanopelagicaceae; genus QYPT01. The sequence goes on from JBAZYI010000031.1 coordinate 2,800, forward strand.
ATTTGAAGGATGTCTTAGTTGTGGACTTGGCTCCTGTAACACCATGGGAACGGCGTCGTCTGTAGCACTCATGATTGAAGCTTTGGGCATGTCGCTGTCCGGCACATCCACCATTCCCAATGACGATATATCTCGCAAAGCAGCGGCGTTTGCGTCGGGTCGCGAAGTCGTAAAAATGGTGAATGAGCAAATTCTTCCTTCGGACATCATGACACCACAAGCTTTTCGGAATGCAATACGTGTGCTTCACGCTTGCGGAGGCTCAACTAATGCCCTTGTTCATCTATTGGCTATCTCCGGTCGAATTGGCGGAGAACTTACTTTAGATAGCATCGCAAAACTTGGAGAGAACATCCCGGTACTTGCAGATGTCGAACCTTCTGGTGTCGGACTGATCCAAGATTTTCATAAGGCAGGCGGATTGCCTGCTCTCGTCTATGAGCTTCGTGAATTACTAGAACTCGATGCCAAAACGCTTACGGGGAAAACACTCGGTGAGAATATGTCTAAACGAGATGAATCTAATAATGCAATTAGAGCAATTGATAATCCAATGCGACCCACTGGTGCGTTTTCTGTCGTCTCCGGCAACCTTGCTCCCAAGGGAGCCGTCATCAAAGTCTCTGCTGCATCAAATGAACTCATGACGCACGCGGGTCCCGCGGTCGTCTTTACCGGCTACGAAGACATGCGAACACGAATTGACGACCCTGATCTCGATGTGACGAAAGAGAGCGTTCTTGTTCTCTCTGGCTGCGGTGCTGTCGGTGTTCCGGGAATGCCGGAATGGGGAATGATTCCAATTCCGAAGAAACTTGCTGCGGAAGGCGTCGTCGACATGGTTCGCGTGACAGATTCGCGCATGAGTGGTACTTCCTTTGGAACCTGCGTTCTTCACGTTGCCCCCGAAGGTGCCGTTGGAGGTGCACTCGGATTGATAAGAGATGGGGACATCATCGAACTTGATGTCTCAAATCGCTCTCTTCACGTACGAATTTCTGATCAGGAACTTGAGGCGAGAAAGAACGCATGGGTTCCGCCGGTGAGTCCACATTTGCGTGGTTGGCCCGCACTCTATCAAGCTCATGTTCTGCAAGCCGATGAAGGATGCGACTTCGATTTTCTCAAAGCACCAACCCCAGATTTGCGCAAATTCGTACCACCAGTCGTTGGACGCTCTTAACCAACGACAAAGACACCTCCACTTTTAGGAATGGTCGCCTTCCATCTCAATTCGGCTCGAAGACGCACGGCCAATGCATTTTGCGCATCAGGTTCACCATGTACGACAAAGGTCTCTTTCGGGTGCGAAATATTTCTAAGCCAAGAAATGAGTTCATCAGAGTCAGCATGCACAGAAAAGCTCTCCACTTTCACAACGTGCGCATGGACTGGAACCCATTTGCCGTGAATCTTGATTTCGCGCTTGCCTTCCTCCAACGAGCGGCCACGGCTACCGGCCGCTTGAAAGCCCACCAATATGACCGTGTTTTTCGGATCGGGGAGCATGTTCTTCATGTGATGAACAACCCTCCCGCCGGTTCCCATCCCGCTGGCTGAAATAATCATGCTGGTTTTGGCCAACTTGGTGAGGGATTTGGATTGTTCCGTTGTGCGCATCTGATTCAAATCGCCCGGATTGAAAGGATCCTCTGATTTCCATCTCTCTGCCACGCCGTCTCGAAGTTCTGGCGAGTTCTTCCTAACCGCCTCTCGGTAATAATCAAGTGCGGTCAACGCCATGGGAGAATCGACGTAAATTGGAATATTCGGAATTGAGTTTTTGGTAATCAACTCCCTCAGGGCCATCAAAATTACTTCAGTCCGATCTACGGCAAAAGCTGGAACGAGAATTGACCCACCTCGTTTGATTGCGGCGTTAATTTCGTCAGCGAAGGAATCTATGGGGGTGTCATGAATTCGATCGCCGTACGTCGATTCTGTAATGACTGCATCTAGTGCAATCTGTGGTGGCTTATCCGGCGAGGAAAGAAGGGGGTGGTTTTCGCGTCCCATATCGCTGGTAAAGAGTAAAGACTTTCCGTCAATTTCCAGGAGAATAAATGCTGAGCCAAGAATGTGTCCTGAGGGGAAATAAGTAACTGAAGCATCTTGAGTTATCTGAGTCTTGATTCTAAAATCCACAACCGAAAAGTGAGTGAGAGTTTTCTCAACATCACTGCTGTCATAGAGCGGAAGAGGGATCGCATGTTTCGAAAAGCCCTTTTTTGAGGCAAATTCGGCATCCTCCACCTGTAGACGTGCCGAATCCCGAAGAATTACAGCCGACAATTTGATGGTGTAATCAGTTGCGAAGATCTGATTCCTAAATCCTTGCCGGACGAGTAGCGGCAAAGCTCCACAGTGATCCAAGTGCGCATGGCTAAGGACAATTGCATCGATACTTGACGGATCTACTGGGAAGGGATCCCAATTCCTCTTCCGTACTTCTTTCAACCCCTGAAAGAGCCCCGCATCCACCAAGATTTTGGATCTTTCGCTTGTAACGAGAAAACGACTACCCGTAACGGTCGATGTTGCACCAAGAAACGTTATAGTCACTCTGCCCATACTTGGATACTACGCTCCGGCCATGCAATCCCTCCGCGAACGCCCTTTCATGCTGAAAAACTCACTCTTTTTATCAGATGGTGGGTAAAGTAGGATGCACCCCCAGATCAAAAGAACATTGGAGTTCATCAGCGTGGTCGAGCCTGCATCAGTCATAGTTTCGATTCGCAATCTCTCTCGATCGTTTGGGACTGTGAAAGCAGTCGATGGCGTCAATCTTGATATTTACGCAGGGGAGTTTCTCACTCTTCTTGGACCATCGGGATCTGGAAAGACCACAGTCTTGCGCATGATTGCTGGTTTCGAAAAGCCCGATTCGGGGAGAATCGAACTCGGTGGCAAAGATGTATCTCAATTGCCTCCCTACGAGCGAGATGTAAATACCGTTTTTCAAGATTACGCACTTTTCCCCCACATGGATGTCATTTCCAATATCGGCTACGGATTGCGTGTGGCAGGCGTGCCGAAGGAAGAGCGGATCGAAAGGGCGCAGCAAGCCCTCGATCAAGTTCGGCTTACTGGATATGGAAACCGTAAACCTGCCGAATTATCGGGCGGTCAACGCCAGAGAGTAGCTCTTGCACGGGCACTAGTGAATCGCCCATCCGTCCTACTTCTGGATGAGCCGCTGGGTGCCCTAGATCTCAAATTACGTGAGCAGATGCAGATTGAATTGAAAGACCTCCAACGAGAAGTTGGGATTACCTTTATTTTTGTCACTCATGACCAAGAAGAAGCACTCACAATGAGTGATCGCATTGCAGTCTTCAATCAGGGCAACATCGAGCAACTTGGAACGCCTCGTGAAGTCTACGAGAGCCCTCAGAGTCCTTTCGTTTCGGAATTCGTTGGACAAACAAACAAAATTACCTTAGATGGCAAGCAGATTAATATTCGTCCCGAGTTTATTACTGTCTCCAAAGCTACAAGGCATGGAGACAGGGCAGTGAGGGGCAAGTTGCACGATGCAATATTCGTTGGAGCCACAACTCGATACTTGGTTGATACCGAACTCGGCGAAACCATTATCTCAACCGAGTTGGATGGAGAACTCAACGTAGGAGATGAGGTACTCCTGTCGTGGGAATCCAAAAAAGAATTCCTGGTGAAATAAAAGTCACCAGGCGAACCGCGCTCAATCGCTGAGCACGGGCTGTATAGAGGGAGGTACAGATGCGTAAGAAGCGTCTGTTTTCACAGATCGCGGTTGCGTCCGCGATTGCACTAGTGCTGGCTGCATGCAGTTCAGGCGAGAAGAAGGCATCGGAAACGACCCTCCCTGAGGTCGCCATGATGAAGTCACTTGGCGCCGGCGAAGGTCAGGTCAATATTGTGGCTTGGGCAGGTTACGTCGAGAACGGTTCGAATGATCCAGCGGTTGACTGGGTTACGGGATTCGAGACGGCTACTGGCTGCAAAGTAAACGTAAAGGTCGGCTCAACATCCGATGACATGGTCGCGCTCATGAAAACGGGCGAATACGACGTGGTTTCCGCATCAGGCGATGCTTCCCTCCGCTTGATTTACGGTGGCGATGCCGCACCAGTAAATACAGACTTGGTTCCAAACTATGCTGACATCTTTGATGGCCTAAAGTCGCAGCAATGGAACTCCGTCGATGGTGTTGCCTACGGAATCCCACACGGTCGCGGCGCAAACTTGCTCGCCTACCGCACTGATATCGTCAATCCAGCACCAACTTCGTGGGGCTCGGTATTTGACGCAAATTCGCCATACAAGGGCAAGATCACTGCATATGATTCACCAATTTATATTGCAGATGCTGCCCTCTACTTGATGAAGACCCAACCAGATCTTGGTATCAAGTACCCATCCGCCCTTGACCAAACTCAGTTCGATGCTGCTGTTGCACTTCTCAAGGAGCAGAAGCCTCTCATCGGCGAATACTGGGGCGATTACTTAAAGCATGTTGCCTCGCTCAAGTCAGGTGGAACAGTTCTTGGAACAACCTGGCAGGTGAATATCAACTTGGCACAGAGTGAGGGTGTGAAAGTTGAAGGTATCAAGCCAGTTGAAGGTTCAACAGGCTGGTCAGATACCTGGATGATTAGCAGTGAAGCTAAGAATCCAAACTGTGCGTATATGTGGATGGATCACATTGCATCCCCAGAAGCTAATGCTGCTGTGGCTGAATGGTTTGGCGAGGCTCCTTCAAATGCCAAGGCATGTGATCTGACGTCAGATACGAACTTCTGCACGACTTACCATGCAGCAGACGCCGCCTATTGGGATGACGTTTACTACTGGAATACCGCGACCGAAGCTTGCTTGGATGGTCGCACTGATGTGAAGTGTGTTCCATACTCAGAGTGGGTTAAAGCTTGGTCCAGTCTGCGTAACGCTTAGAGTTAATCGGGTGCGGGGCGCAACCCGCCCTGCACCCGATTATTTTTTAGAAACTAGTGACATTTACAAAGGCCAATAATTGAGGAAGGAGGGCAAGATGAGAAGTTCGGCAGCTACATGGATGCATAAGCGGCCGAAAATGCGACTCCTCGCTCTCCTTACCGCACCCGGACTCTGGTTGGTGGTCGCCTACTTAGGAGCACTTGGCGCTCTCCTCATAACCGCCTTCTTCACTATTGATTCATTTACCGGCAATGTGGTCGCGCAATTTAATTTGGGTAATTTCCAAGACATGCTTACTGATCCGGCTTACAGGAATGTTGTTCTACGGACCCTTGGCATTGCAATCTCCGTGACGTTGATCTGTGCAATCTTTGCTATCCCCATGGCATTTTTCATGGCAAAAATTGCCAAACCAAAGAACCAGAAGATTCTGGTTGCACTCGTACTTACGCCACTCTGGGCTTCGTACTTGGTCAAGATTTACGCCTGGCGTTCAATGCTCGAACCCCACACTGGCGTCATAGATTGGTTGCTCGGACCTATCGGAATCCACTCACCCGGCTTCGGTGGCCCTGCAATCATCATCGGACTTGCATACTTATGGTTGCCGTACATGATTCTGCCCATCTACGCTGGACTCGAACGTCTACCTAATTCTTTGCTCGATGCCTCTGGCGATCTTGGTGCCCGCAATTTTTACACATTTAGAAGAGTTATTCTTCCTTTAATTTTCCCAAGCCTCGTCGCGGGCTCAATGTTTACCTTTTCATTGAGTCTAGGCGATTACATCACAGCACAGATCATTGGCGGAAAACTACAGATGCTCGGCAATGTGGTCTATCAAAACTTCAGCATTAATCTTCCATTCGCAGCCACAATTGCCACAATCCCCGTAACAATCATGGCTCTTTATCTCTGGCTCGTTAGACGCACCGGTGCTTTGGCGAGTTTATAGATGACAATCTCATCAAGAGCCCGATACGCCCTCATGGCACTCATGGGCGTGGGTTTCGCCTTCATTTATGCACCTCTTTCCGTTGTCATTATTAACTCTTTCAATAGCAGTCGAACTTTCAGTTGGCCGCCGACAAGTCTCACGACGCAATGGTGGAGTAAGGCGATCGAGAACACGGGTGTACGAAAGGCTTTGGTTTGGAGTTTTACCGCCGGTGCTATGGCGACACTAATTGCATTGCTTCTAGGTACCTCGTTGGCGTTCGCAGTAAGTCGATATGACTTCTTCGGCAAAGAAGTGATATCCCTTCTTGTCGTCCTTCCGATTTCTCTTCCAGGTGTGGTGACCGGCATTGCACTCAGCAACGCCTTCAATCAGCAATTAGGTATTTCTACTGGACTTCTTACCATTGTTATTGGTCATGCCACCTTCTGCATCGTCGTCGTCTATAATAACGCGCTCGCTCGACTCAAACGTATGGGAACTTCACTTCAAGAAGCATCTATGGACCTTGGTGCCAACGGAATAACAACTTTCAGGTTGATCACACTTCCCAACTTGGCTTCCGCACTCTTTGCTGGAGCGCTCCTTGCCTTTGGGCTCTCATTTGATGAAATCGTTGTAACTACTTTTACCGCAGGACCAGGAATCGAAACCCTTCCAATATGGATTTACAACAACCTTTTCAGACCCAATCAAGCGCCAATCGTTAATGTTGTCGCTGCCACTCTAGTCATTTTCTCCGTCATACCTATCTACTTGTCTCAACGACTGAGTCAGGATTCCACCAGTGGCGGCCGTTTTTAGGGCAATTTCCGATCTTCTATCTCTTCCGTTTCAACTTTGGTAGAAAACGTGGAGTGACCTTGGCATAGTTTGAATAATCTAGATACTTCTCTGATAAAAAACTCTCTTCATACGCGGACTTAAAATAGAGGAGAACAAAGAGCGATCCAACTAAAAGATATTTGTAAAGAGTGCCGGAGTTCAGTGCAATACCGAAAGAGAGGAGAAGTACGCTGGTATACATTGGATGGCGTACATATCGGTATAGACCCTGGCGCGTCATCTTTCCATCCGCCTTTGGAATAGGCATTGCTGTCAAAGATCTCTGCAGGCTTAATGCCGCGAGCAGAATTCCGATGATTCCTATCGACTCGAACGTGGTCCCCATCCAGAAGATTCTCTTTACAGACCAGCCTAATTCAAAGTGAGTGAAAAGGAGTAAGCCCAGAATTGTCCCTTGAATAAGTACGAAAATTCTCGATGGCCATCTATTCAGATTCTTGCTCTCGCTCATTGCCTCTCCTGACATACCTTCGAAGTTACACTACCCTTTGCTTGTAATGAATGTAGACCTGCTCCCAATGCGCGACACTCCAGAAAGTGCTGCGCTCGTCCTGCAGTGGAGCCTTGAATTATGGCGAAGCAAGAGCATTCCGGGCTTCTCAGAAGAGGACTGGACCAACTTCTATGAACGGGCAAAAACGGCTGATTTCAGTGCGTGGCGCGGAGATGGTCAAGAGTTAATTTATATCGCAAAGAGCGGGGATCAAGTAATCGGCACAATTGCACTGACCGACTTTGACGACCTAGAAGAATTCCGGCATCTCACACCATGGATCGCAGCATTCATTGTCAATCCAGAATTTCGCGGCCAGGGATACGGAACTAAAATTCTTGAAGCCATTGAAGGGCAGGCCACATCACTTGGAATTGAAACGTTGCACTTATGGACAGAAGACCGCATCGGCTTTTACACCAAACGTGGATATGAGTTCATTTCTTCCGGAAAGTGGTCCCGCTTGAGATTTGACGTTTTGAAGAAGAATTTGATCAGATTCTAAACAGTTGGCGTCTTGTAAAGAACCTTTCCTTCGACCTTGATTTCGACATCCTGCAGATATTTCTTAACAATATCCGTATCGAATTCAATACCGAGCCCGGGACGTTCTGGCACAGAAATCATTCCGTCAGCATCCATTTCAATTCGGTCCTTATTCAATTCAATGCAGAGCAATTTCGGTTCCATGGGGTACTCGACTATCCATGAATCCTTCAATCCCGCGAAGGGATGCATCGATGCAGCAAGGGCCGACTGAGATGTAAAAGTGTGATTTACGTACTGGACACCCTTTGATTTCGCATACTGAGCCACTCGATACGCAGGTCCAATACCACCAATGTAACCAGTATCGATCTGAATAAATCCGATGCCGCCATTATCAATAAGATCCTCGGCTTGCATTGCATTATGCGCGCCCTCGCCACCGGCGAGTTTTACTTCAGGATTGATCCTCGAGATTTCCTTGTAAAGAGAGATGGCGTATGCATTTACTGGCTCTTCATACCATGTCACCTTTGCCTCGGCGAGCGCGGGAATTCTTAGCCCTGCTGCCTTGGCATCTTCATCGAAAATTGTGCCTGCATCAATCATGAGGTGTGCGTCCGCGCCGATTCCCTCTCGCGCCGAGAGAATATGTGCTTCGTCATCTGCGACGGTTCCTCGGCCAAACGGACCCCAGCCAAATTTGATGGCAGAAAAACCTGCTTTTCGCATGGATCTTGCCTTCTCGGCCGTTGCCTCTGGTGTATCTCCAAAGAGCACGGAGGCGTAAGGAAGTTTCCTTTCGTTCGTGGAATACCCGAGAAGTCGGTAGACCGGAAGCTCCTTTGCCTTTCCTAAGAGATCCCAGAGTGCAATCTCAATTCCAGAGAATGTGAGATCGCTCTGGATAATTCCATAGAAGGACTGCGTTCTAACCCTTCTCGCAATACGTGCAATATCTGCGGGCGAATCGATGGTCTCACCCAAAACAGAGTCAATGACTGGATGGCAACCGCTATGCGACATCGGTGCAATCCAACTCGCAATTGATGTCAAAGGTGATGCAACTGCTTCGCCCCATCCTTCAAAGCCTCCGGCACGAATGCGAAATATCAGACCATCCTGACTTCCATCTCCTATATCTAGCACAACTGGCATGCGAAGATAGAAAAGGTCTACTGATTCAATTTTCATAGTTCTCCCATTATCAACTGGTGGATGGTGCTGTCAAAAGTTTGGAGATTTCATCCAATGAATCAGGGTTGGCGAGCGAAGTTAGGTTCCGCACTGCCCTTCCATGCGCTAAATCCGCAACTGCTACTTCCGCCAATTTGCCATTGAACGTTCGTGGCAAGTCGGAGACAAAGTAAATCTCTCCCGGAACATGCCTGGGTGAACATGCACTCCTTATTTTTCGTTTTATTCGCACTTTCAATTCGTCTCTATCGCCTGCATCCAAGGTAAGCACTACCAAGAGAACAATTCGCTCGTCACCTTCCCATGGTTGAGTGAAGGCCAACGAACTTGAAACTCCTTGCGTTCCTTCAAGGGCACTATAAATTTCCCCTGTACCAATACGCACCCCCGAAACATTGAGTGTGGCATCAGAGCGCCCGTGAATGACGATGCCCCCTTCTGCGGTCCACGAGGCTAAATCTCCATGAACCCAGACACCGTCCCACCTGTCAAAGTAGGTTGACTTAAATCTCTCACCACTCTCATCCCCCCAAATCCCCAGTGGAACAGAGGGAAACGGTCTTTTGCAGACGAGTTCGCCTAAGACATCGGCTGGGCAACTATTTCCATTCTCATCCCACACATCCACATCCATCCCCAGAATCGGACCCTGCATCTGCCCTGCGTACGCTGGTTTTAGGGGATCAGGTCCAATAAAACACCCAACTAAATCCGTTCCTCCCGAGAATGGGGAAATATGAACTTGCGATCCCAATTGCGCGCTAATCCACTGCGCTGTATCCGCAGAAAGAGGCGAACCAGTCACCATCAGCGATCGAAGCTCAGGGAATGGGCCAACATCGACAGGCGAAAGGTTGGACTCCTTGATGACATCAAGCAATCGAGCAGAAACACCTAAGTGAGTGATTCTCTGATTCTTTGCCAAGCGAAAAAGTTGAAGGATATCGGGATAGCTTGGGGAACCATCGAAGAGAATGAGAGTAGCGCCCGATGCAAGAACTGATATTTCCCAATTCCACATCATCCAGCCTGTCGTCGTATAGAAGGCGACCCGATCACCTTCTTGAATATTGCAGTGAAGACGCTGCTCAGCCAAATGCTTTAAAAGAACTCCGCCTGATCTATGTATCAAACCCTTGGGTGCGCCCGTTGTCCCTGAGGTAAAAAGCACATAGGCCGGATGATCAAAAGGTCGGCGAGTGTGAGTTAAAGGTTCAAATGAGTGAGGGATATCCGCCCAACGAACTGATTCGACATCAACCACCTCACTAAGTTTGACTTCGACTGCATCACCGTCCCTACCAACCAAAATTAGTAACTCCAGGGAAGGAATTGAAGATACAACGGCAGAGATCAATTCTGTACGATCAAATTTCTTGCCCGCCCATAAATAGGAAGTTGTTGCTACGAGTACCTTAGGTTCAAGTTGGGAAAAACGAGAAAGTATCGCTTCAACGCCGAATTCTGGCGATGCACTCGCGACAACTGCTCCCAATTCAAAACCAGCGATCGCGAAAGAGAGAACTTCAAAACCAACCGGCAAAATCGAGACTACTCGATCCCCTTGCTCGATTCCTTTTCCTTTAAGTAAAGTGACAAGATCGCCGACCATCTCTTCAAGTTGACCGCCGGAGTACTCAATACCTAAGCAATCTAGGTCGTTCTCGTTGACGGTCGACACGCCAATTGTCCCGGCAAGTAAATTCTCAGCAAGATTAATCTCGGCATCTGGGAAAAAGCGAGAGTCAGGCAATGAAACGGCTAACTGGTTTCGCGAACCCTTCACACCCACCACCTCGCAGAAATCCCAGAGAGCAGACCAGAATTCCCCAGAGTGCTCCACTGACCATTTTTGCAAATCTGCACTTGTCGATCCACCGTGGAGGTTGTGGGTCGCTTTGATAAATTTCGAATAAGAGGTTGATCCAGGATCAGTTGGAACCCAAATCGGAACTGCTTGAGTCATCTAGCCGTCCAGCCATTGTCGATGGAAAATGAAGAGCCAGTGATGGATCCAGAATTTGGACCACACAAATATAGGACCATCGCCGCAACTTCTTCGACTTCAATGAGACGCTTGATCGCAACCGGCGCCAACATAATCTCATCAAGTACACGCGCTTCCGATATATTGTTGAGCGTGGCCTGACTGGCAATCTGTTTTTCCATCAAATTAGTGCGCACAAACGCAGGCGCAATCGTGTTTGAAGTAACCCCATATGGACCGGCTTCAAGACTCACTGCCTTATGAAGACCTTCAAGACCATGCTTCACCGTCACATAGACGGACTTATATGGAGATGCTACGTGTCCGTGAACACTCGATATTCCTATTATCCGCCCCCATTTGTTCTTATACATATGGGGGAGAGATTTCTTAATCAGGTATAGAGGAGTCCGCAGCATCAAGGAGAACATAAGATCGACCTTCTCCATGGGGAATTGCTCCAGGGGAGATACATGTTGGATTCCAGCGTTATTTACCAAGATATCTATCTCTAAATCATCGGGAAAAAATTTCTCAGGAGTCGCAAGGTCAGCGACAATAATTTCCGCTCGACACTCTGCGCTGAGTTCTTGAAGTGCTAATTCGTCTCGATCTACCGCAATAACCCTTGCTCCATTTACCGCCAGAGCAATCGCGCAAGCTCGTCCAATTCCGCTTCCCGCACCGGTAACAAGGGCGGTCCTACCAACGAGTGAAGTTGACTCAGCGCTATTCACAGTAGGAAACATACACTTATTTGCGACCACGTACCCCGATGGAGATTGCCATTCACATGAGTAGCATTCCTTCATGACAGTCCGCAATGAGAAACGGATCGGTCCACTTCTTGGGATCGTGTCCGTAGGTGCTGGACTTGCGAGCGCCCAGCTCATCGCCTCTACGGGAAATACTCTAAAGAATCCAGTAGTTTCTCTTGGAAATCGCGTCATTGACCATGTTCCCGCTTCAATTAAGGAATTCGCGATCCGAATTTTTGGGACCAACGACAAAAGCGCCTTAGTAATAAGTATCTTGATTGTTCTTCTGGCTCTTTCAGCGCAGATAGGGAAGTTGTACTTCTCCAAGAGTCAGAAAAAGGCATACCTCCTTATCTACTCACTCTCCGGGGTCGCTGCGATTGCTTCTCTCTTTGATGCTGGCGCAAATCCTTTCTCTCTCATTCCTTCGATTGCGGCGGGTCTGGTCACCGTGCTGATTCTCCGATTGTTTGAGACAAAATTGGCCACGTCGGAGATCGGCGAGATTGGGTGGAACCGTCGAGAACTCTTCAAAACAGTTGGAATCGTCGGCGCAAGCGCGGTGATTGCTACAAGTATGGGCAAATTCCTCCAATCGCGTGTAAGCGCGCAGTTGCAAAGGCTCAACATCATCCTTCCAAAGCCTTTAAGTTTTCTACCGGTTCCACCGATAGATCCTGCTCTCACGACTCCTGGTCTCACTACTCTCTTCACTTCCAATAGAGAGTTCTACAGAATCGATACGGCCATTTCTGTTCCGAATATTGATGTTGACTCTTGGCGCCTTAAAGTCGACGGATTGGTGAATAATCCTCTGGAATTCACTTATGAGGAGCTCTCTGCAAGACCCATCATTGAACTTGATGACACGATCGCGTGTGTATCAAATGAAGTGGGTGGCACTCTTGTAGGAAATGCGCGCTGGCTTGGCGTACGCCTAGATGACTTAATTAGAGAGGCACGGCCGAGTTCGACCGCGGATCAAATAATGGGTTACTCATCCGATGGGTTCTCTGCTGGTTTTCCATTGGCAGCCCTGGATGGACGAGATGCGATGATCGCAATCGGAATGAACGGCGAACCGCTTCCGCTCGAGCACGGTTTCCCAGCACGAATCATTGTTCCTGGGTTATACGGGTATGTATCTGCCACAAAATGGCTCACTCTCATCGAACTGACTCGCTTCGACAAGAAGCAGGGTTACTGGGTGCCGCGGGGTTGGTCTGCACAAGCCCCCATTAAAACTCAATCACGTATCGACACTCCTCAGAATGGAAGTTATCTAGCCGTGGGGAAAGCGGCAATCGCCGGCATAGCGTGGGCTCCCACTCGCGGAATTATCCGTGTGGAAGTTCGCGTCAATAACGAACCTTGGCGTGATGCAACTCTTGGTCCTGAATTGGCTAAAACTACGTGGCGTCAATGGTGGATCGACTGGACTGCGACTCCTGGCCAAGCCTCTATCTCAGTACGTGCCACTGACGGATTGGGGCTCACTCAATCAAGCAACATTGTTCCGCTCGCCCCAAATGGAGCTGAAGGATGGCACACGATCAGCGTGAGTGTGAATTAGAGACCCTTAGCGAAATCTTTTAGCCAAACACGGAACTTGGGGCCGAGATCTTCGCGCTCTGCGGCCAATCGAACTGTTGCCTGCAAGTAACCCAATTTATCCCCGGTGTCATAACGACGACCTTTAAATATAACTCCATGAACCGGCCCGCCATTATCGCTGCGTTGCGTGAGCACTTGTATCGCATCAGTTAACTGCACTTCATTGCCGCGACCAGGTTTTGTTATGCGCAGAATTGAAAAAATTTCGGGAGTCAGTAAATAGCGACCGAGGACTGCATAATTACTCGGGGCATCTTCAAGCGCTGGTTTCTCTACCAATCCGGTTATCCGAACGACACCGTCGTATCCAAGTGATGGTTCTATAGGTACGACAGCCGCGACTCCATATTGGGAAATCTCATCAGGCGAAACTTCCATCAAGGCTAGAACGCAGCCGCCGAATTCCTCATAAACTTTGATCATCGCAGGCAAAATCGGATCGCGCTCGTCTATTAAGTCATCGCCCAGTAGAACAGCAAACGGCTCATCACCCACGAAAATCTCGGCGGTAAGTACCGCATCACCGAGACCCCGGAGATGCGACTGTCGAACATAATGCATGCGGGCTAATTCAGTAGATTCACGTACCGAATCCAGTAGCGCAAAATTTCCTTTTTCTTCAAGGAGCGTCTCTAATTCACTGGCGCGATCAAAATGATCTTCAAGTGCTCGCTTATTTCGTCCCGTGATCATAATGATTTCATGAAGTCCAGCAGCTCTCGCCTCTTCCACAACATATTGGATCGCAGGCTTGTCGACAACAGGAAGCATCTCTTTGGGCATCGCCTTGGTCGCAGGCAGAAATCGAGTTCCCATTCCTGCTACAGGGATTACGACTTTGCGGAGTGACAACTTCTCGACTTTGGACATATTGGAATATTAGTCCAGAGTGGGTGGAAGTCCATTAAACTCCAGGTTCTAAGAGTGGCTCGGGGGTAGCAGAGTGAATCGATCAACCATCACGATGGCAATGGCAGCACTTATCGGTGCCGCCATCGGCTTTATGGCTGCACCACGTGATGGCGCACCCGCAATACCTATTTGTTACAGCTACCACGACAACAAATCGACCGAGACTTTTGAGGTACCTATTGGAACTACCTGTCCAGTCGGCTTCACATATGGGCGCGGGCGGATTTCAAATACCTCAGAGCTGATCACGATTTTAGATTCCGTCGCAAAGAAAAATTTCACGAACGGCACAGAATACGGAAGGTCTCTTTCTAAAAAATAGAATCTTTAACGTGCCCCATGTTTTGAAGATGTCTCCAGTAACACTTTCAGCGTGAGTATTGAGGACCCTTTCGCCAATTCAATACGCTCAAGCTCTGTGGCTAGAGCCAGGAATACGACTGCCGTAGTGAGTGCATCGCCTAAGGCATTATGTGGCGAATATACAGGCAGATGCAATCTCCGTGCCAGGTATTCGAGAGATGGTTCATGACCTTTCCCCTCGGTCGCATAACCAATGGCACGCGCCAAGGCGGCCGTGTCAATAATCGACTTCGATTTCGGGAAATCAGTAGCAGTAAAGAGCCGTCGAAGGAACGCCCGTTCCATCCACGCGGCGTGGGCGATAAGAACTCTTCCACTCATTTGTGAAAGCAGATCAGGTGCAACTTCTCGCATGGGTAATGCCTCAATCAAGTCACTTGCTCGTAAACCGTGAACCTGCATCGATTGAATTGATGGAGACTCCATGGGACGAACTTCGCGATAGAAATTTTCCTCCGCAGCAATTCGACCATTATGGATTTGAGCTGTTCCAATTGCCACAATTTCATCGGCATGTAGATCCAGGCCAGTGGTTTCCAAGTCGATCGCGCAGTAATCGACTTCCCGCCAATCGACATCTAAATCCGATTTGGCAAAAGGAAGATACTTGCTGAATTGAATCAACCAAGCCTCGATTGCCATTCGAGTTGAAATCGCGCCTGAATTGTTGCGACCGCACGGAAAGATTCTCGTAAATGCCTCCGTGTGAGAGCATCCAGACTTTGCGGAGAAACCCAACTCGAACCTTCCTTACCCTGACGGATGGCTTCGATTTCATTTTCAAA
>JBAZYI010000032.1:0-17836 GCA_041659345.1 Candidatus Nanopelagicaceae bacterium
TGGAACAAGTTGGACAATTCGTGAAGAGGATTCGAGCGAAATAGAGATATAGGTTTACCTCATGAAAAAAACCTATGACGTTCTCATCATAGGTTCTGGCTTTGCAGGTTCGGTCGCCGCACTTCGCCTCATTGAAAAGGGATACAGCGTTGCTGTTCTTGAAGCGGGGCGTCGCTTCGCCGATGAGGACTTTCCCAAAACTTCCTGGCGGCTTAACAAGTTTCTCTTCGCACCTCGGCTTGGTCTCCTTGGACTGCAGAGAATTCATTACCTTCCCAATGCACTCATCCTTGCGGGCGCTGGGGTGGGTGGTGGATCTCTGATCTACGCAAATACTCTCTATCAACCGGGAGACAAGTACTTCTCGGATCCCCAATGGTCATCGATCACTGATTGGAAGAGCGAACTAGAACCATTTTATGACCAGGCTCGAAGGATGCTTGGAGTGACTCAGAATCCGTACTTCTCGCCGAGTGACCAAGCAATGAAGGATGTTGCGATTTCGATGGGTGTAGGTGAAACATTTCAACTCGCCCCACTTGGGATTTTCTTTGCTGAGGGGAAGGTGGGAAAGGTAAGCGATCCATTTTTCGGCGGCGTCGGACTAGATCGAACTGGATGCATCCAATGTGGCGGATGCATGACTGGATGCCGACACAACGCAAAAAACACTTTGCCGAAGAATTACCTTGGGTTAGCAGAGCAAGCAGGAGTTAAAGTTCATCCACTTACAACCGTGACAAAGATTGAACAGAGCGATGGATCGTGGAAAGTCACTGCAGTGAATACCGGACCTTTCCCTTCGAAGCGTCAAATCTTCCACGCCCATGATGTCATCGTCGCAGCCGGAACATACAACACACAGAAGTTGCTCCATCGAATGAAATCAGATCAGGTACTTCCTGCACTCTCCGACCGACTTGGCGACTTCTCTCGAACGAATAGTGAATCTCTGGTGGGTGCGACGATGCCAAATACTGATATCGACTTCAGCGAGGGCTCGGCAATTACATCCTCGTTCTGGCCAGATGAACAGACTCATATCGAACCAGTCAGATATGGGAAAGGAAGTAACTTGATGGGATTGCTTCAGACGATCATGACGGAGGGCTCAACATCCAGGACACGCCGACGTCAATGGCTCGCTAAATTCCTGAAGAATCCCTCACTACTTTTCAGAGCCCTTGATGTTCGACGGTGGAGTGAGCGGACGGTCATTGCCCTTGTAATGCAGAATGTGGATTCTTGGATAAAAGTCAGCAGCAAGCAGGGGCGCTTTGGTTGGCGTTTGACATCGGAAAATAGCCCCGAACACCCTAATGCGACGTGGATTCCTAAAGGTAATGAGACCGCGCGCGCCATTGCAAAGAAGTACAACGGTTTAGCGATGGGTCACGTAGGCGATCTCATAGATGCCCCCTTTACTGCCCATTTTGTGGGCGGAGTCGTCATCGGTGAATCACCGGAGAAGGGGGTCATAGACCCTTATCACCGGGTCTGGAATTACCCCTCGCTTCACGTCATCGATGGGTCGGCAATTACCGCCAATTTGGGCGTAAATCCTTCACTGACAATCACCGCACAGGCAGAAAGGGCGATTTCTCTCTGGCCAAACAGAGGCGAAAATGACCAGCGCCCTCTACAGTTTGAAAATTATGAACGTCTCAATCCAATACAACCTCACCATCCAGTTGTGCCAATCGGCGCCCCGGGCGAATTTCGGGTGACACCAAGAGGGTGACACCAAGAGGGAGTACAAATGATGAACAGGGCAGCACTAGTGACCGGAGCAAGTGCGGGTCTTGGTGCCTGCTTCGCAGACCTTCTCGCAAAAGAAGGCTACGACTTAGTTCTCGTCGCACGCAATGAAGAAAAACTCACCGAACTCGGACGGCGATTGCAAAGTGAGCACGGCGTCAATTTCGAAGTACTCCGCGCAGATCTAACCGTTCCAGAAGATCTCAAACGTGTTGAGGAAAGAGTGAAAGATACGTCCAACCCAATTGATGTGCTTGTCAACAATGCTGGTTTTGGAATTAAGAAAAGTTTTCTCGCCAGCGATCTTTCGGCCGAACAAGAACTCTTAGATGTACTTGCAAAAACACCAATGAGGCTCATGCACGCAGCGCTTCCTTCAATGAAAGAGCGTAATTCTGGAATCATTATCAATGTTTCATCCGTTGCCGGTTGGGTGGCCGGAGGTTCCTATAGCGCAGCGAAGTCGTACCTCACCGTCCTTAGCGAATCAATTCACTCAGAACTTTCAAAATCGAATGTGAAAGTGCTTGCCCTCTGCCCTGGGTACACCCGAACGGAATTCCACGACCGGGGAAAGATTCGAATGGCCGGACTTCCCGATTTCATGTGGTTAAAAGCCGAAAATGTTGTAGCCAAAGCGTGGTCAGATGCCCGCGCTGGAAAGGCTATCTCCGTGCCAGGATGGCAGTACGCAATATTTGCGACCTTCGCCCGTTCAGCACCACGGCCCCTCATCCGCAAATTCGGAATTAACATGAAGCGCAAAAAGAACAAGAAATAGCCATTTTTCTGTCAGTTCCCGGTGAATTTCATAAATGGTGCGTTTTAGGCTTCTGACCCTGTTCTGAATTGGCTACGATTGGCTCACATTCTCTGGAGGTTATTATGTTTCGCAAGGTCATGTCTGCATCTGTTCTTGGCTTCCTTCTGGCTGGATCTCTTGTCACTGTTTCTGCCAATGCAGCAGCGATCAGCAATGGCGTCGCTTGCAAGACGGTGAACGCGAAGATCAAGTCCGGTGGCTACATTTATAAGTGCACCAAGAATCCCGTGGTTACGAAAGCGAAGAAACTGACCTGGGTCTCTCTGGATTGCCTCAACACTCACAAAATTTATATAAAGCAGAGGACCGCCTATCTAGCCTTGGTTAAGAATCTACCCGCAACCCTGGCTGCACTCGACGCCAAGATCGCGGCAGAACAAGTAAAGGTCACTGAAGCGAGTGCAAAGGCAGATGGCTTAGTCGCTCAGAATGTCATCTGGAATACCAAATTAGTTGAATTTACTGCCGCTCGAGACAAGCTCGCCGCAGATGGAACAACCTCCGTTAAAAAGACAGAGGCCCTTGCCAGCTACGCTGCTGCCATACGTTCCATTAATTCTGCCATTCGCTCCAATACCGCAGCGGTTGCCTCCTTACGCAAGGTCGGAACGAGCGTGGCAACAATGGTGACCACCCGCACTTCAACGGTCAACTCAATTGAACAGGCCAAGTCTGGAGTAGCACAGTCGCTCTCCATGCGTGGTCTGGTCTGCCAGAAGGGGCTCTAAACCGCGTACACATAAAAAGATTGGATAGTTAGCGGCTAGCCATAGGTTGAGCGGAGAGGCTCGGTCTATGGCTAGCCCTATTTATTGGCGGCGGTGACCTCCCTTAACTTCACGTCAATGGTGTGGATAAATAGAACCCTGGCACCAACATTGCTGGCCTTTCATGTACTCCTTCGCATCGCCTCTCCTGGCTCGAGTCTCTTCATCGATCTCATCCTCTTTCACACGATCGCACTCTGGGCGGCGATTTCGATTCTCACCTCCCAAGGTTTCAACGACCGAATAGCCCGAATCACCCTTGGGGCGGCAATAGTTTTCTGGAGTGTCGGTTCACTTCTCTCGACGTATAACGAATTCTTCAGTTTTCCGAGAATGAATCCGAATGTTGCCAATGCCTTTTATCTGCTCTTTTATCCCTGCGCCTTTATTGGAATACCACGAACGTTACGAGCTCGAGGAAAACTCGGATCACTGGAAATACTTGATGCCACCATTTTGGGTCTGGGCTTAAGCGCAATCGGTGCAGCTTTTCTGATCGAACCCGTGCTTCCATACTCTCAAGCAGACCTCACTCAAACTTTTATCGCGATTCTCTTTCCTACGGCCGACTTGGTTCTGGTTGCCCTCATTCTGGCGCTCACACTGATATCTCCGCCGACTTCGCGCAGCGCGCTGATCACCGCGGGAATAGCAATTTTCCTCGCTTCAGATTTTCTTTTTCTCTGGCTAAATGTGAATCACCGATATTCATTAGGGACTCTGAGTGATGACTTGTGGCTCCTAGGAATTGTGGTGCTCGCTCAAGGCTTGCGCTTTCGTGGAACCGAGCGAGCGCTCACCGGATCTATTCATCCGCTCTTTGTCGCACTCTCAGTGATGATGAGCGCAACGCTCTTGTCGATTACATCTCTACGCCCAGGCTATTTCCCAGGGTTTATTTTGATTCCAACAATCGCAACTTTGATCTTGGCCTTCGTGCGAATGATGATTGCTCTACGACAGGCCCGATCCATCGGCGAAGAGAGGGCTCTCGCTCGCACAGACGACCTTACAAACTTGCCCAATCGGAGAAGGTTCATTGCAGAACTTGGAACACTCACAAAAAACTCCGAAGTTGAAGGCGCGCTCCTTCTCCTCGATCTAGATGGATTTAAACCGATCAACGACTTGTACGGTCACGAAATCGGCGATCAACTTCTTAAGGAAGTTTCGCTCAGATTCACACGGGCCTTGCCACAGGGCGCCCTTTTAGCCAGGCTCGGCGGAGATGAATTTGGCGCCATAGTGCGAGGAGATTTCACCGAGACCTTTGAGGTAGCCCGCGCTCTGCGTGCCACCTTGAGTTATCCGTTCTCCATTGCTGGCAGCCAAATCCACGTGGGCGTGAGCGTGGGACATGTAGGCAATGACGGTGCGCCGGACCTCCTGCGCCGCGCAGATAGAGCCATGTACGAAGCCAAGCGCCAAGGTGTCGGAGTCTGGTCTGAGTCGGCCGCGGATCACGCGAGGAAAGGGCTCTGAATTTTTAGCCTATGATTTAAGGCGCGATGCCGCTCCACTTTCTTACAGGCTCGCAGAAGAGGTCTAATTGTCTGCATCCTTCCACAATCGAATTCTTGTTCTCGGCGCCGGCTCAGTGGCCCAGTGCGCAATCCCGCTACTTCTCGAACATTTAGTGGAAGCAAGACAGATGACGATCGTGGATCAAAGAGACAATAGATCACGTGTGCAGGGCGCGATTGACCAAGGCGCTACTTATTTTCAAGATAAACTCACACAAGAGAATTTAGATGAGTTTCTGAGTCGCTATCTCTCAGAAGGTGATTTCTTACTTGATCTGGCCTGGAATATTGATGCGAATGCGATTATCGAATGGGCGCATGATCATGGAGTTATTTACGTCAACACCTCTCTGGAGGAGTGGGAGCCTTACTCTGGTGGACCTGAGCGAAGTGTTCAGTCGCGAACATTATACGTTCGACATATGCGCATCCGTGAGATGAAGGCCCGTTGGACGAAGAAAGGCCCAACAGCAATTGTTGAACATGGGGCAAACCCTGGATTGGTTTCACATTTAACAAAGCGAGCGCTTGTTGATATCGCTACCCGCGCTCTCAAAGATGGGTTGGCTGGGGAAGGTGTCAAAGACGCTCTTGCCGAAAAGAACTTTCCAGTCCTTGCACAAAAGCTTGGCGTAAAGGTTATTCATATCGCCGAACGCGATACTCAAGTCGCGGATAAACCCAAGGTCGTTGGTGAGTTCGTAAATACCTGGAGTGTCGAGGGATTCTACGAAGAAGGTATCGCACCGGCCGAGTTGGGCTGGGGCACACACGAGAAGAAGCTTCCAAAAAATGCCTACCAGCATGAAGATGGACCAAAAAATCAGATTGCAATTGCGCAACCTGGCGCCACAATGTGGGTTCGCTCGTGGGTTCCAAATTCTGAAACAACTGGGCTACTTGTTCGACACGGTGAAGCCTTCACGATGTCAGATCACCTAACTGTCTGGGATGGCGACAAGGCCGTCTATCGCCCAACCGTGCATTACGCATACTGCCCAACCGACGCCGCGATCGCCTCAATGCGCGAACTTGAAATGCGCCAATGGGATCTCCAGCAGAACCAACGGATCATGAATGATGAAATTATTGACGGTGAAGATCGCCTCGGAGTCCTACTCATGGGTCATCCGTACAAATCATGGTGGACTGGGTCACTGCTGAGCATTCATGATTCACGGAAGATGATTCCGCACCAATCTGCCACCACAGTTCAAGTTGCGAGCGCGGTATATGCCGCCGTGGCTTGGGCGATGAAAAATCCCGATCAGGGACTCATGGTTCCAGATGACCTTCCATGGGATGAAGTACTTGCTTATGCAGAGAAGTACTGGGGCGGATTCCATTCAGAGCCCGCAGATTGGGATCCGCTGAAATATCGCAACGATCTCTACGGTCCCTGGAACGGTCGCGAATACGATCACTCAGATCCGTGGCAGTTCGCTAACTTCTTGGCGTAATAGTCTCCATCGCATCAAGCCGAGCCGTTATGGAGAGAATTGGGCGATTTCAAATTCGTGGCGTTTCACAGCCAGTTGAACGCTTCAATTTCGACGGCCGAACCGTAGATTTTTGGAACCCTGGATTTCATACCGAACACCTTCTCATCGCGCATGACGGACAGAATGTATTTAAGCGAGGCTCTATCGCTGGTCGTCGCTCGTGGCGGATGGTGCAGAGTGCAATAAAGGTAAGTCTCGAACTTGGAATAATGCCCCCGGCGATTATCGCGGTTTTTCACAGTCGATCTCCCGAGAACCCTTGGGGACGGATTCATGACCTTGCCCCGGAAGATCCCTACCAAAATGGGGTCAGTGCCGCGAGAGAAACCAATGATGAAATATCCCTAAGCGACCTGCGAGGAAACAAATACCTCAAACAAATCACGGACCAAATAACTCCGGCGATCTGCGAGGAACGTGGGCTGGACCTGGCTGCGATCGACAAAGCTGTGATCGGATCCAGCATGGGCGGCCTCGCCTCCCTCTATGCGCTGGGTAAGCGCCCCGATTTTTTCACAACGTCTCTTGCTCTTTCACCTCATTGGCTAGCGGGAGAGGAACCTCTAGTCGATGCAATCATTAGCGCTCTTCCAACGCCTGGAGCACACAAGATTTGGATGAGTCATGGGACGGGCGGTCACGATGCAGAGTACGGGCCGTTCCAGAGATATGCCGATCAGAAAATGCGAGATGCAGGATGGCGAAAAGAAGATTTCGTCACTCGCGTCTATAACCGATCGGGTCATAACGAAAGATCGTGGGCGAAGTACCTAACTGATCCGCTACGGTTTTGGCTTTCGTAAGAACGCTAGCCAGACACACATTGCTGGGCCGAGGATTATCTCCCCGTCAATGGAAACGACCGCCTCATCGGAAGAGATTTCGACTTTCCCGCTAGTGGGAATCTTTTGAGGCGTGCTTGAAGTATTGAGAATGACTTCTACATCGCCACGTCGATAACCGATGAGCCCTGATCCGTCAGGTCTGTGAGTCCACTCAAAGCTAGTGACTTCGTTGAAGAACTTCTTTCGTAGAGCTAGTGACTCCCGGTACATTTGCAGTGAAGCAGTTGATCTGCCATTTTGTTGCTCTACCGTCAACGATGCCCATGCTTGTGGCACTGGTAGCCAAGGCAGGCCTGTAGTAAATCCAAAAGGTGAGCGCGTTCCGCTCCATGGTATGGGCACGCGTGCGCTGTCACGACCTTTCTGCGCGCCTTTGGTTCGGATAAATGCAGGATCCTGTCGATCGGTATCTGCAAGTTCGGCATCGGGCAATCCCAACTCCTGACCTTGATATATGTAACAAGATCCCGGTAGAGCAAATATAAAGAGGGCTAATGCACGGGCTTCTGCGACACCAATTCGACTGACTACTCGAGGGGAATCATGGTTACTGAGCGCCCATGTCGGTGACGCTCCGACACCGCCAATAAGTTTCAACGTCCTCTCTATACAATTGAAAATCGCTTCATCACTAAAAGGGGCAACAAGTAGGTCGAAGTTAAAAACTTGTTGTAGTTCATCAGGTCTCACGTAGAGAGTCGCCCGCTCCGGAGGGTGGACCCACGCCTCGGCCACGGCCATAATTTCTCTGTCGTAGGAATCAAAGATCTTGCGCCACTCACGATAAATTTCATGCACTCCGTCACGATCAAAATATGGAACAGTTGCAAGCAATTCATTACGGACCGATTCATCCATCTCGACGTCTAGACGGAGAGCATTACTCAGTCCTTGAGGATCGAAATGATCCTGAAGAATATTTTCTTTCACGAGGCCATGGGCCACATCGATGCGAAACCCATCGACACCCAAATCTATCCAGAACCGAATAGTCTTTTCGAAGTCCTCCCTGACTTCCTCGTTGCTCCAATTGAGATCGGGCTGTGAAGAGTCAAATAAGTGTAGATACCACTGACCATCGGCAACCTGAGTCCAAGCTGGCCCGCCGAATAGGGAAATCCAGTTATTCGGTGGAGTTTGTGCATCTTTTCCGTCATGAAAATGAAATCGTGATCTCTCGTGAGAACCTTTGGGAGCGGTGAGCGCTTCTTGGAACCATACGTGATCGCTCGAAAAGTGGTTTGGGATAATGTCGACGAGGATTTTCAATCCGAGTTTATGTGCACGGTCAAAGAGAACTTTGGCGTCATTCAATGTTCCATGACGGGGGTCGACGTCGCGCGGATTGGCGACATCGTATCCACCATCCTTATTCGGCGAAGAGTAAAAAGGGCTTAACCAAATGCCGTCTACACCCAAAGCTTTAACATAATCGAGGTGATCTGAAATCCCTCTGAGATCGCCTTCACCATCACCATCGCTGTCGAAGAAAGAGCGCGGGTAAATCTGATATAAAACTGCCTCTTTCCACCACATAGAGATTTTCATTTCAAACGCCAAATACCGCTAATTGCACCCTTGGAGGTAATCGTGAATTGGCTGGCTTTTGCCGTTGGTCCATAGAGCGTCTCTCTAATTGAATAACCGTAGGGTTTGAGGTTGATGTTGTAACGCCCAGCAGAGCGTGCAACGAAGACCAAGACACTCTCCTTCTCAGACTCACGGAGGAAGGCGATGGAATTTGCGCTGACGTCGATCCAACGAAGTCCGCCATTACTAATAGCATGCGACTTTTTTCGTAACGCGATCAGCTTTTTGAATTCTGTAAAGAGCTCGTTATCCCACTTCTTTGGATGCTCCCAATCGATAGTCCTTCGAGCATCCTCCCCCCACTCACCCTCCACCCCAATTTCATCACCAGCAAAAATCGACGGCACTCCGGGATATGTAAAAAGGATTGTTGCACCGGCAATATGGCGGGCTCGTTCGCGCCCAACTACATTTCTAAATCGGGCAGTATCATGCGAATCCAAGAGGAGCATGCTCGCCGTGAAAGATCTCCATGGAATTCCGGCTGCGAACGAACGCATCATTCCAACCATCGCCTCTCCCGAAAACGTTGGAATCGGAGCGGGCAGACCCATGAAATTGTCGGCGAATTTGGCAGACTTACTCAACCACCCCCAGAGCGGACGGGCAAAGCCGACGTAATTCATTGTGCCGTGCCAACCGAAGCCATCTAAATCCGACGGAGAATGGTCCGCGTTCTCGGCAACAAGCCAGGCATTGGGATTGGTCTCATCCATAGCAGTACGCACTCCGCGAGCAACTTCTTGATTCATATCTTGCGAGCCCAACCGCCCTGTCATATTCCCAACATCAATGCGCCAACCATCAGCGTTAAACGGCGGCTTAAGCCACCTTTTTACGACCGAATCGGCACCCGAGTACATTTTCTCTCGGAGTAGAGGGGACTGATAATTCAATTTTGGGAGCCCCGGAACGCCCCACCAGCCAACGTAACCGTGCCGAATTGTCTTGTCCCAGTAAAAGAAATCACGCTCCTTCGCATCAGGATTCTTCAATGCCGTTTGGATCCAATCGTGCCCAATTCCACAGTGATTTGTTGTTAGATCTCCCATTATTCGAAACCCACGTTTGCGGGCAGCGGTTGAGAGTGCGATAAATCCTTCGTCACCGCCCAAGAGAGGATCTGCATGCTCGAAACTTGAAGCGTCATAACGATGGTTGGTCCGAGAGGGAAAAAATGGTGTGAAGTAGATGGCATTCACACCAAGTTCTTCTAGATGTCCGAGATGCTCAGAAACGCCCAGGAAATCACCACCATAAAACTCTGTTCCGGTTGTGGCGCCGCGTCCAGTTGGTAGAGCATTCCACTCACGCGGAACCGCCCAAGGTGGCAGGTCTCGCTGTACGTCAGACTTAGCAAAGCGGTCGGGAAAAATTTGATAGAAAACAGCGCGTTTTATCCAGTCCGGATATTTCGGCTTGGCAATGATTTGGAAATCTTCCCGGTCGACAACGTCCCTTTCAAAGACTCCCTCACCGTTTAACCAACGATACGTACCTTTGTCGACCAGGAGGAACCGGTAGTGTGTAACAGGATTGAAAATTTCAATCTCGACGCTCCACCACGTTTCGTACGCACTGGCGCGTCCTTTTTTAAGCTCAAATGTACGCGGTTCGCCGTCATAGAAAAGTCGAACCCATATATTCAATACTTTGTCACCTTTTGGAACGCGAACACGGAGTCTTACTTTCTCTCCAATTTTGGGAGCAGAATTACTTACGTATAAATCACTGCCATCATGATGCGGGGATAGAAATTTCTGTGCTTGATAGCTCAAAAGATGCCCCCTTCGAATTTGTGGCAACCGCCTTTATTTCGAGGGTTTCACCTGCGTGTTCCTGAGGATCGACGAAAACGCTGTATGGCGCATTGGTATCAACACCCAGCGAACTCCACTCGGGAGTCATCGAAGATTTGTAGAAGAACTCCACAGAGAGAAGGTCGGTAGTTACTATCCCAGCCAAGGCCTGGAAGAAGCCAGTTAGGTAATCCTCTTTCACTTTAATCTTTCCGACTTTCACTTCCGTTCTGTCAATCAACTTATTGGCTTTGAGAACCACGGTATCTAGTGCAGGAACTGTCAATTTCAAAGTAGAGCCGCTGGATGCGAAAGTCGTTTTGCCAAGAATTACCTTCCATCCTCCAGAGGAAGTCGCCGTACTAATCTGAATTGTTTGCGGTTTTGTTGAGTTATTGAACGCGACTATGTACTCACGCTTCTCTTTGCTCTCCTTTTTAGAAAGAACAAGTACTGAATTCTTTGCATACCTCGTCTGCATAACCGCATTCGCCAGGCCCGGGTTATTACTCCGTAGTTTCGAAAGAGTTGTCAGATACTGCGCGATTGGGTTTGAATTAGTTGCGGTGAAAGAGTTTCCATTGCCAACAGGCTTTCCGCCAATTCTCGTCTCCGTCTTCCAAGCGTCAATCTTGGTCGGGAACATATCTTGTCGGGCAAGTTGATCATTGCCAGCGCCAGTCCCGGTCATCCCGACTTCGTCACCATAATAGACAACCGGGATACCTCGCGAGAGATACATAAGTGCGTTCGCAAGTTTCGTTCTGGGCAAGAGCTGATTTGCTGGCTGCTCCTTCTTGGTTTCGATTACGTAGCCTGAGCGCCCCATATCGTGATTCCCCAGAAATGTAACTAGATCATTTGCCGAGGAATTTGCGCTCGTGTAAAGATCATCGCTTAGGAAGAGATTCTCCAGGACTTTTGCATCCGAATATCCCGAAGCGAAGTCCGTTGCAGTTCGTTGAAATGGGAAGTCCAAGACTGTCTGGATCTTGTTCCGGCGAACGTAGTTCATCAATTCAACTGGGTTTACTTCCCATACTTCGCCAAAAACGGTGAAGTTCGATATCCCAACGCTCTTCGCAGCATCTTGAACAAGTGGGGACCAGTTCTTGAAGAACTCATCATCAACGTGTCGAGCTGTATCTACGCGGAAACCTGAGATTCCATAATCCTTGATCCATTTTCCATATACATCGCCCCATCCGCGCCAGACCGACTCCTTCTCAGTGGCAAGGTCATCCAAGCCGAAGAAATCACCTATCTTGGTGCAGTTCCCGTCTCCCCAACATTTACTCATGTCACCAAAATTGTGATAACTCGAAAGCTCATTGAGCCAAACGGGATTCTTTGCATTGGTTGATTCGACAGGTACGTATGCCTGCTGATCCTGATACTTGACGATGTCACCGGTGTGGTTGGTAACGACATCAAGAACTATCTTCAATTTCAACTTCTTCGCACAGGCAACGAAGTTGCCCAAGTCTTCATTGGTTCCGAGATGTGGATCTACATTGAGAAAATCGACCCCCCAATATCCGTGATATCCCGCCCCATGCGGAGTTGACGGCTGTTGAGTGACTAGCGGAGTCAACCACACAGCAGTGAAGCCCAATTTCTTTATTCGTACTAAGCCATCATCACCTGCAGTACATGTTCCGGTGAGTCCCTTGAGATCTCCTCCATGGAAAAAGGCAGTGCTTGTAGGGTCAAAGCCAGCGCCGTTGTCATTGCTCGCATCCCCATCTTTATAGCGATCGGGCATAACAAAGTAAATGAGGTCGGAGGCCAATCCGACTCGCGTGCTCTTGGAACTCGCTCCTGAAGCAGCAGAAATTGAATAGAGTGAGGAAAGCGCAAGAAGTGTAGCGACGAGAATTGAAAGTGAACTTTTACGTTTCAAAGTCAGCCCTTAACCGATCCGGCCGTTAAGCCACTGACAATGTATCTTTGAAGCGATAGGAAAATTACGACAATCGGAATCGAAAGAAGAATCGAGCCGGCTGCGAAAGGACCCCAGTTCTGCGAGTACTGACCACCAATGAACTGTTGGAGTCCTACAGCGACCGTTCTGCTATCCATCTCCACCAGGAAGAGCCTGGCCATGATGTATTCATTAAGGGTGCCAATAAAACTGAGCAAAGACACTACTGCTAACACGGGTGCTGCAAGCGGAATAAAAATTAACCAATACGTCTGCATCGGACTTGCGCCATCAATTTTGGCTGCTTCATCCAGCTCTATAGGGATCGAATCAACGAAACCTTTCAAGAGCCAGATATTTACGCCCATAGCACCGCCAAGATAAACAAGAAGAAGGCCGGTCTGTGATCCGAGACCAAGAGATGGCGCGAATCTATAAACGCGTTCCATAATTACGTAGACCGCGGAGAGAGCCAAGATTGCCGGGAACATTTGGACGAGAAGGAGAATTTGCACACCTGTTTTCCTACCCCTGAATCTCAATCTACTAAACGCGAAAGCGGAGGAGGCGCCAATAAAGACAGAAATGACGGCCACCGCACCCGCAATAACGAGGGAGTTCTTAACCCACGTTAAGTAAGGGATTGCGGGACTATCAAAGAGCAATTTGTAGTTGTTCCATGAAATCTCACGGGGAATGAAGGAAGTCAATTGAAGGCTTCCTGTCGGATTAAGCGAGGAAATCACGACCAAATAGAGGGGGAAGAGCGCAAAAAAGGACATTCCCAAGGCGACAACATGACGCCATAAATTTTCTTTCAACCATTTGTTCATTCGAATGTCTCCAAAACCTTTGATTTGCGCAATCCATAGAGGGAAATGCCGGCCACAAGGAAGAAGATGATGACCGAGATGGCACTCGCCAATCCGAGATCTTGAACATTGGATCCAAATGCAATCTGGTAGGTATAACTAATCAAAATATCCGTAGCGCCTGCAATTTCTCCCCCCAATTGATCGCGCGGTCCGCCACCAGTCAGAAGATAAATCAAGTTGAAGTTATTGAAGTTGAAGGCGAAAGAGGCGATCAATAACGGGGAGAGAATCTGCAGCAGAAGAGGCAAAGTAATCTTGCTAAAGACTTGTCGGCCGCTAGCCCCGTCAATCGCAGCTGCTTCCGTGAGCTCTGTCGGGATTGCTTGGAGTGCGCCAGTCGATATGAGATAGAAGTAGGGGAAGCCCAACCATAAGCTGACCAAGATCACAGCAGAGCGGGCAAAGTTAGCATTAGAAAACCACGCTATGTGGGTGTTAAGAATATTGTTAATGGCACCAAATTCCGTATCAAACATACCCGCCCAAATAAGGATGCTCATGAGGCTTGGCATCGCGTAAGGCAGAATGAGAATAGACCGATACATCCGACGTCCACGCAGTGGCTTATTGAGCGCAAGCGCCAAAAGGAGCCCAAAGCCGAATGAAGTCAATACGGTTAAAACGGCAAAAATAACCGTCCAAATAAAGACCCGAATAAACGGTCCTCGGACGTGATCGTCCGTGATCAACTTTGCATAATTTGAAAACCAGGTCGGAGCTCTCCAACCCGGTTCAAGAATCTGCTTTTTTGAATCTGCGTAATTTCCTTTACCGTTATCACGGTAGATAGTGCCGTTTATAAGGTTCCGGAAGGTATCCGTGGATGGCTCGTACTTGAGGGTCTGCCTAAAAACAGCGCCGACGTCTTGGCCCTCAATGGAAATAAAATAACTGTCCGAATAGAGATACTTAATTTTAGTGTAGTCCTGATTGCCGGTTAAATCCGAGATGGAAGTACGCGTGAAATTCGGTGCCGTGGTCGCCACTCCATAAGCGTTAAGCGTTAAATCTGTAGAAACCAAATCAATTCGCTTCGTTTTAGTCGAAATAAAGTATTGCGGAGTCGCAACGTCCGAAGCCAAAATTGCTAATTCGCCAGCGCTGGTCTTACCAACAACTATGTCAAAAGTCGTTCCGGCCTCATCGGGTTCGACACCGAGAGCAATTACCCGCTCGATGGCCTCCTGCTTTGAAATGTAATTGCCAGTTTTATAATTGTAAGTGGACATTACTACAGTAAAAATTATCGGTGCTAACACGAATGCAAAAAGAAATATAGTGCCAGGCAGAAAGAATTTGAACGGGACACTTCTTGAAGTGAGATACACGTAATTCATTGCCAGTACCGAAATGAGCAAGAACGCGGATATTGCATACTCTTTTTGGGCAAATGCGCTCTGAGCAAGCATCAATAAAATTGCGGAGGCTACGGCCAGCAAAATGATCTTTATGACGAGGGCGATTTTGCCTCTATAAAGTAAAGTCACAATCTGCGCCTAACTTGTTCATAAGGAAAGTGTGGGCGGGAATATATCCCGCCCACACGATCAACCTTTACAGCGTGCAGGAATGGATTCTGACCCTTTAGAGGTCGGCCTTCCCCGCAGCTACGTTGCCCTTCCAGATTGCTGCAAGTTTGCGTGCCTCAATGGTTGGATCCTTGCCATCGATGAGGACTGCAGTCCAGTAAGCAGGGGCTGAATCCCAGTAGTTAGCGCCGCCTTTATTGCTGTTCAGGAATGCACCAATCTGTGGAATACCAGCAAGTGTCGCTGCGCTTCCGAAGCCCTTCTGTCCGGCTGAAACTGATGGATCAGACTGAGCACCCTTCTCGGCTGGTGGACGGCCCTCAAGAAGTTGGTACTTGACTTGACCTTCAGTTGACGCGAAGAAGTTCACGAGAAGTGACTTTGCTCCAACTGCAACGCCATGCTTGTCAGCAAAGGTTGTAAGAAGTGCGCCGCTTACGCTGCCAAACATGTGGCCGTACGTGCCACTTTCAATCCCTGGCACTGGCATTAGGTTCATGTCGAAGCCCTTTGCTACGTAATCTTTCCACTCCCAGTTACCGATAACTGCAAATGGAACGGTTCCAGCCAGGAAGTTGTCTTTGCAACCGGTATCAGTTGCTGGGAAGAAGCCATTGCTCTTACCACTTGTTAGCAGATACTTCTTGACATTTGCACCGAAAACAGATGGATTGAAGCTCTGAACAGTATTTGCTGCGCCCCTCTTGGACATGCGATAGGCATCAGCACCTAGAGCTGAAAATACCGAGTGAGCTCCCCATGACATTCCACCACCAGCAATACATAGACCGGCCTTCAATCCCTTTGCAGTCTTGTTTGCCTTGTAATAATCAACCATCTCACCGAAGGTCTTTGGTGCGGATGATACAAGTTTGGTGTTGTAAATCATCGCTACGTTATTGATGTCAACAGGAACTCCGTAAAGCTTTCCTTTGTAGGAAAGGTCAAAGAACTGTGTCTGGTTGAAGCGAGCCTTCTGAGAAGCGGTAAGCGTTACTGGTGCCAGTTTTCCGCTCTTTGCTGCGGTTGGTACCCAGTCATTTCCGCCAACAACAATGTCGGGGCCTGATGTTCCCGTTGCCTTATCAAAGGCATCCTTGAGTGCATCGAAGCTGGAATAGGTAACGATCTTAATTGTGTATCCAGGAACCCAGTCGCCCTTGGCCTTAATGACCGATGCAAGGTTTGGTCCGCGAGTTTCATCTGCCCACACCACAATTTCATTTGCGGCGTGTGCTGGAGTTACTGCAAAGCCAGTGGCAGAGAATGCCAGGACTGCGGTAACCGCAATGCCTTTCAAAAATCTATTCTTCATTGGATCTCCCATGTAAGCGATGTAGATTCTGCAGCGAGGGCAGCAGATGCCTCATTTCACCTTATTTGCAATCAATAGGCAAAGAAAAATGCCAAAAAACGGCATAAAACATTGAAATATACCGAATTGTTATCAATCGTTCTGGTTACAGAGTCCCTTACAGAACAGAACCTCTGGGAAGCCACCGAACGCAATTCTCCCCTGCCAACCTGCCGGCAGAGGAGAAATGGTATTAGCTTTCTACATATGAAGTTGAGCGACGGTCTCATCCCAGCCAGTTACTGATTCTGGCTTGCGCGGACCTTTTCCAATGTAACGAGCTGAAGGTCGGACAAGGCGACCTGTTCGCTTCTGCTCCAAAATGTGCGCAGACCAACCGGCAGTGCGAGCGGCGGTAAACATTGAAGTGAAGAGGTGCCCTGGAACTTGCGCGAAATCCAAAATGATCGCGGCCCAGAATTCAACGTTTGTTTCTAAGACGCGCTCTGGATGGCGTTCGTGCAATTCAGCAAGAGCGGCCTGCTCAAGTGCAAGAGCGACCTCATAGCGCGCCACACCAAGTTCTCTAGCGGTCCGACGCAAAGTGCGTGCACGTGGATCTTCTGCGCGATATACGCGATGTCCAAATCCCATCAACCGTTCACCGCGATCCATAATTCCCTTGACGTAAGCACGTGCATCGCCGGATTTCTCAACGTCCTCAATCATGTGGAGAACGCGTGAAGGTGCTCCTCCGTGAAGTGGACCAGACATCGCTCCAATTGCGCCGGAAAGTGCTGCTGCAACATCGGCACCGGTTGACGCAATAACTCGTGCTGTAAATGTTGAAGCATTCATTCCGTGCTCCGCAGCTGAAACAAAATAGGCATCTATCGCACGCACGTGAAGTGGATCTGGTTCTCCGCGCCAACGAATCATCATCCGCTCTACAACAGTGTGTGCTTTATCAACTTCTGATTGAGGAATGTCTGATTTTTCCCCTCGCGCAGACTGTGCAACATACGAAAGCACCATCACCGAAGCACGAGCTAAATTATTGCGAGCTTCCTCATCAGAAATATCCAGCAGCGGTTTCAATCCCCATGCAGGTGCGAGCATGGCAATGGCAGATTGAACATCTACGCGAACATCACCTGAGTGCACCGGCAAGAGAAATGGCTCGGCCGGTGGAAGTCCGGGATTAAATTCATCATCTACGAGAAGTCCCCATACGTTTCCGAATGAGACGCGTCCAACAAGATCCTCAATATCGACGCCGCGATAGCGGAGGGCGCTGCCTTCCTTGTCCGGTTCTGCGATCTCTGACTCAAAAGCAATGACTCCCTCAAGACCCGGTTTAAAATCGTCAGTCACTTGTAAACCCCTTATCTTCGCGCACTCCGAGACGCCGCCGTTCTAGCGGGCGACCCACATTGGCAATATGGGGACAATTCTGCCCCTAGCAAAGAGTGCTATAGACCAATCATTGCCCTACCGAGCGCAAGGTGCCAAGTTTCCAAAAGTGACGTTAGATACATCTATGGGAATCGAATTTGACCGTTCAGAGATCGCCGCGATGCGCCGTTCTTACAGTGAGACTGGGATGG
>JBAZYI010000033.1:0-17420 GCA_041659345.1 Candidatus Nanopelagicaceae bacterium
GTGACCTGCGCCCTGCCAAATTTGATGAAGCAGAGTGGTGGTCGTGGTTTTGCCATTTGTTCCGGTAATGCCCACACAGAACATTTCGCGCATTGGTTCGCGGTAGAACCAAGCGCTCAAAATTCCAGCAATCCGACGAGGATTTTCCAGAACGAGGACTGGCAATTCCGAAGCAATTTCCGCCCCGACACTATCGGTCAAGATTGCCCGTGCTCCACGTTTGTTGGCATCTAGACTGAAAATTGCTCCGTGCGTCCTCGCGCCCGGAAGTGCAATAAAGAGATCTCCTTCCACAACTTCATTGCTTGCGTGCGACAAACCCATAATCGATACATCTTTGGTTGCAGGTGTCACACCCAAGAATGAAGCGATCGAATTAAGAGACCGTGGAGGTGAGAAGATTGGTCTCTCCATCACTTTTTCACCTCTCTCGACTTGGCCAGAAGAAACTGAGATTTCTTTACTTGAGTTTCATTCAGTGGATAAGGAATAACTTTTGTTCCGGTCGGTGGAACATGTCGAGATTGCAATACAAATGACATTACTTTCTTAAACACTGGACCACCAAGTGTCCCACCCCAGTGAATGCCCTGGGGAGCTTGAATTGTCACGTTAATGACATATCGAGGTTTATCTGCAGGTGCAAAACCAATAAATGAGGCGGTGTAGCCACGATAACAACCGCACGATTCGTCCACCCGCTGAGCCGTGCCAGTCTTACCAGCGACGCGGTACCCAGGGATAGCAGCTTCAGGGGCCGTTCCTTGGACCGATACAACACTCTCCATCATCAATCTCAGGTCGCTAGCGGTCGACGAACTAATTACTCGAACGCTATCGCGGGATTTAGCTGGCGTGAAATGTCCATCCGAATCACTTGTTCCTGCAAGAACAGTCGGTGAAACGCGAATACCATCATTTGCAATGGTGGCAAAGATACTTGTCGCCTGCATCGCCGTCACCGAATAACCCTGGCCAAATGCGACAGTAGGAGCTGTGGTTCCGCTCCAGTTCGCAACATCTGGCAAGACGCCTTGGGATTCCCCGGGAAGTCCAGAACCTGTATTCGTACCCACTCCGAATTTCCCTAAATATGAATATAAGACGCTGTTCTTAAGTTTTTCGCCGATTTTGATTGCACCAACGTTGCTGGACGCGGCAAGGATTCCTGTTGCCGTCAATCTTTCCGTGGGGTGCTTTTCATGATCGCGAAAAGTCCGATTGGAAACTTTGAAGGTGTATGGAATCGTGAAGACTGTAGATGGCGTAATTGCGCCTTCCTCGATGGCGGCAGCGAGGGTCATTACTTTTCCAGTCGAACCAGGTTCGTAAACATCTTGGACAGATGGATTTCTCATCAAACTCAGTGGAACAGTTCGAGTGTCATTTGGGTCATATGTTGGTGCAGTTGCATGAGCAAGAATATTTCCCGTTTTCGGATCCATCACGATGACTGTTCCGCTGATTGCGCGAGAGGTTTTCACAGCGTTTTCAATGGCTTTGGATGCCACCCACTGAATATCCCTATCGATCGTCAATCTTAGAGTCGTCCCTGTCTTCGCCGAGACTAATTCTTGCTGGGAGCCAGGTATTTCCGCCCCATACCCATTTGCATAACTGTACTTTCCTTCAGTTCCGGTGAGCTGGGAATTCATACTTGACTCTAAACCAGCCGCTCCTACACCAGCTTGATTCACAAAGCCGATCAGCGAAGCTATGAGCGAACCAGAGGGATATTCGCGGATATATCCGCGTTCGGAGTAAAAGCCAAAGAGTCTCTTGGAGAGGTCTTTCCGACTTAAACTATCGTTGTAGGCGGCGAAAGCATCCTTGAGGGCAATCCAAGTAGCAGGAGTCACGTTTCTTGCAACCAAACTCCAACGACGCTTGCCCGTCACCTGCATTGCAACATCGCTCACACTCATGGACAAGATCGGTGCCGCAATCTCAGAGAACTTTTTGGGATCCGAAACGAGCGTCTGATCCACCACGACGTTGATTGCAGCAACACTTCTAGCTAACTCCACCCCATTGATATCTGTAATCGTGCCACGCGGAGCCGGCATAATAGAAATCGTCGACATTTCTTCTGCTGCTCGAAGTGCATATGCATCAGCTTGTACGGCTTGTATATCAACTAGCCGAAGTGTGAAAAGAGTCAGAAACCCTAATGTGATGACTATTAGAATTCCGATTCGCGAACGTGACAAGGAGAAATTTCCCATAGTTAACCCTTGGCGCCTACTGAACTCAATCCATTCGATGTCAGAGAGAGGAAACGCGGACTCAGTGAGGGAACCATCCCGGCAGCGGTTGCGCGTCGGGCAAGGACTTCAGGAGAAGAGGCGGTGGCAATGTTCCTCATGACGGCTTCGCGCTGGTCACTGAGCGTCGTAGCTTGGGCTTGCAAACGTCGCAATTCGAAAGCGTCCTGTGCGAGCATTGTATTTATCGTCAACAACAGGAGAAGACCCACGACTCCAACGAGCGAAAGGAAAATAACGAAAGCCTTCCGGTCAACCTGCTCCCCGCTTGATAAATCAGGAACAGGCCGTAAAACAGTTCTTGGCTTGCGATCGGCATACGGCGATCTTCTCTCCTTCGGCCGAGGTGCGAGAACTGTGAGAGCCACTACGCAGCCAACCTTTCAATCGCACGGAGTCTGACGGATTGCGATCTCGGATTCTCAGTCAATTCGCTCGACGATGGCGTCTCGCTACTCTTCACAACCAATTTGAATTTCGCTGCTAAATCGGGGATTTCAACTGGCAATTCTCGAGGAGTAAGAGATTGCGTTGCGGCCGAAAAGAAGTTCTTTACAATTCGATCTTCCAAAGATTGAAATGACATCACTACTAATCGCCCGCCCACACTTAATGCATTCATAGAAGCAGGAATCGCTCGAGTCAGCACTTCAAGTTCGTCATTAACGGCGATTCTTAATGCCTGAAAGGTTCGCTTTGCCGGATTGCCGCCTGTTCGACGAGTGGCCGCAGGGATACTCTCTTTGACAATAGCCGCCAATTCCGCTGTTGAGTTGAGAGGTGAGATCACCCTTCTTCGAAGAATCGAGTCCACAATACGGGGAGCAAATCTCTCTTCTCCATACTTACGCAGAATCAAGATCAATTCGTCTCGTCCGGCAAAATTGATGAGATCAGCGGCAGTACGGCCCCGAGATCGATCCATCCGCATATCTAACGGCGCATCTTGCGAATATGAGAATCCTCGCGCCGCTTCATCCACTTGCATTGAGGAGATCCCAAGATCGAAAAGGATTCCGTTTACTTTTGAATATCCAAAGTTTTCGATGCAATCTTGAATGTCATCGTAAATTGCGTGAATAGGTTTAAATCGGTCGCCGAATGAATGTAATCGGCCCTTCGCATGTTCGATCGCTTCAGGGTCGCGATCAATTCCAATAACAATGAGTTTTGAATATTTATTGAGAAGAGCCTCTGCATGACCACCAAGTCCGAGAGTTGCATCGACAACGACAGGACTTTCGCTTCGTTCTATTGCGGGAGAAAATAGTGCAATGCAACGATCCAGCATTACTGATACATGTTCTGCCATTTTCTCCCCCGCTCTTTCCTTAATCTGTTTCGTTTTAGTAACTCATTAGCGATGCTTCGCAGTACTTCTCTCCTCTGGTCACCGCCGACCGACGGAACTTTTAACATCGGCACCGGGGAAGGGGTGCCGATCTATAAGGTCGGCGGTGGCCACAAGAGAGATCCACTCGATTTAATTAAAAGAGTCCCGGGAACACCTCCTCAGATACATCGGCGAATCCCTTTTCGCGGTCCGCAAGATACTCACGCCATGAAGTGGCATCCCAAATCTCGACTCGAGTATTTGCGCCGATAACAACGCACTCTTTCTCAAGACCCGCGTATGTACGCAGCCCCTGAGGAATGGTGATACGTCCTTGACGATCAGGAATTTCATCATGAGCGCCGGCAAACATGACGCGCATGTAGTCACGCGCGGATTTGGCAGTTACTGGAGCTTGACGCAAGGTCTCTGTAATCGTTGCGAACTCGGTGGCTGGAAATACATAAAGGCAACGCTCTTGGCCTTTGGTAATGACGAGTCCGCTGGCTAATTCATCGCGGAATTTGGCCGGCAAAATAAGGCGACCCTTCTCATCCAGGCGTGGTTCGTGAGTGCCGAGAAACATACTTTCTGGCTCCCTTCCCCAGGTCCAGCATGTGATTCCCCCACTTTACTCCATTTCTCTCCCTTTTCAACCACCCATCCCCATTTTTACCCCTTCCGCCCCCGTGATATGTCTCCGCTTCGCCACACAAGAGCATGGCGAAGCGCCACTCATGCCAGGATGGTTCGGGTGATCTACCGTGAAATTACTGAATGGTCAGAAATGAAAAGGCTAAGACTTTTCCCAGTTGTGCCAAGGTGGCTAAATCCGGGAGAAGGTCCCCTTCTAAAATTCCGTTTATGACAGGAATGGGTACCTGCGCGCGAGTGGCAACCTCATAACTTGGCCAATTGCTATTCGCAAGGGCTCCTTCAAGCGCAATTCCAATTTTCTGTGCCAGGACGATCTCGGGAGGTGCCTGCGGTGAAAGAGTCCCTGATAGGTAATCACCGGAAATAATCCAGTCTTTCGGCCGCAAAGTTGCCGGGCCCGGCGGTGTAACGAGTACCTGCCCTGTTGGAGGAGGATGAATCCCCTCCTCCATCCTCGCCGTGATCTTTCGAGCTTCATCAACGACCGTTGCGAGATTGTGAACATTGACGTCTTGGGCGAATCGACGCCTTTCAAAGATTCCCAACAGCCAATAAAGAAATGAGATGAGAAGAATGCCCCCCATCAATATTTTTCCCTGCCTCGAGCGGATAAAGAGGATCGGATAACCGCCACCGCCTATCTTGCCGGCGTAGATTCCAATCACATTCTGTTCGACTGTCCAGAAAGGGTCCTTCCCTCCGACATTGTCACCTTTTGTCTGAAACTGCTGCCCATATTCGCCCTTTTCAACGGTGACAATTCGGTGAACGTAGCTTCCCGGAACATTCCATTTTCGTTGCACGTCCAGTGTCGTACGGAAAGCAATAATGTCCCCCTTCTGAAGCTCTCCATAATCCGCTTTCTTAATCAGAACAAGATCACCAAAACGAAGAAGGGGCAACATCGAAGTTCCCGAAACGGGCACAATCGGCGGATATACATGGCGCACTATGGCAAGCCCGGCATAACCAGAAATCGAGATGAGTGCAACGGCGGGAATGATTGACCAGATAAGAGTGCTCAAGGAAAAGCGCGCTTTTCTCTTCCCTTGCTTCGCCCTCTTCATACCTCTGGATACACCATTCCTCTACTCACACTTTCGAAGTGTGTTTTCACACACACGATGCATCCGAGGAATGCGGCCTAGAACGCGTGTGCGCCTAGGTAGAAATTTAGCGTAGTTAACTGCGATTGTTGTGCTGGCGGGATTCCGCCAGGTGTGTTAATTGAAGAAGTGACATAGAAGATGTTCTGATTCACTGCCAGTCCCAATCCACTTGGTGCACACCATGTCGAGCCAGTTGCACCGCAGGCTGATGGAGTGGCCGGATCCAACTTCGTTTCCAAAATGAATCCCGAAAGCATCTGAAAATTAACTGATATCTCCCCCGCATAAGTCAGCGGCCCAGAGGCCTCCGTATTTCGAGTGACGCAGAGTTGAATTGAGTCAGTGATCGTCTGTGAATTGACAGGGTCACTTCCCGTGCAGACTCCAGTATGAATTGGATAGTAAAGTCCAAATGTCATCCAAGCATTTGGGTTATTGAGGACTGCGCCAGCATTCTGCGGGTCGAGCCAGGAAATATCAACCCGCAACTTTGGGGCAAAACCCGCCGCAACGACTACCTTGCCCAGGAGGACTCCCGAGAGCTTCTGAGCGCCCTGGCCCTGCGGGATTGACATCAGAGAAGGCACCAACGCCGTGAAGGTGGCAATTTTCCCACCGGCGCCAGTGCCCGCAGGCACTTCTGCTTGAGGCAGAGCAAGCGTTCCTTGACTTGCAAGAAAGAATGTCGAGGTAGAAATTATCAGAGCCGCAAATCCAAGAATGGCAAGATTCTTTCTTCTGCGAGGTAACCTCGTACTTGGCATCAGTGTCATTATTTCTCCTCCAATGTTCCTCTACTCAATGGATTGAGGATTATTGGGTTAAGAAGTTCTCTGTGCTGTGATGTACAAAGCGGGAGTCGTTGCCGATCCAGATGCGCCTGTTTGGTAAGGGTAATAAGATCCACCCGCATCCAAGGTGATGGCGTAGTACTTGCCAGCACCTGTTGGAAGTTTGAATGTTTCAAAACCTTGTGTATTGGTTAAATATGTTGTGGCAAGATCAATCCCATTTGAGTCAACAACCGGCGTTGCACTCCACGTAATTGCACCGCTCGAGAACGCGGTACTTCCATAAATTCTAATTGGAAGAGAATAAGAATTGTAGGTCAGTGCAAGTGGTCGCATATTTGTCACATAAATCGTGACGAGTAAATATGTTGCACTCGTATCCGTCGCATCAATAACTGCAATGTCACCAGCCGTGCTGACCGCACCTGCTTGTCCGGCAACAACTACTGGCCAGCCTGGTGTCGTTGGCACTGTTTGAGCACCGGTTCCCGCTGTTCCATATTTCCAACCTGCAGTAGCTGCACCGGTGACGGCCGTTGGAAGGCCACCTGCAGTTCCATACGTTGCCGACCAGACAAGTGGCAATGCTCCGCCAGTACTTGCAGCCGTAATCTGAGTCACACCCGTATCGGCGGTGAAAGAAACACCCATGGATGCCCCAAGGATTGCAAGTGCCGTGACTGAGAGAAGAAGAAACTTTCTTCGAATACTGGTAAATCCATTGGCAACTTCAAGGTGCGATGCCAACGAAATGTGATCTACACTACTAATTTCCACTCGCGAATCCCCAAATTCTTGGCCTATCCCCAAATAGACCTAAGCATTTATACACCACATTCAGACCAATTATCAACATTTGAGACGGTTTAGCATCCAGCGAGTCGTTTACTGGTCGAAGTTGCGCCTCTCCCAGCGATCTTCCAAGCGTGAATTGAGCCTTCCCTTGCCTGAACGGCGATTCTTCGGTGCCCTCAGGGCGCTTACGCCTGATAGGGCCGAAATCGCCAGAGTCACCCCTGCAAGAGAGATCAAGAAACCTAAAATTCCCAGCGGAGTCAGCTTCACGATCAAACCAGCAAATATTGTCAATATCCCTAGGATCGCCAGGGCCACCCCGAGAAGAATCCTGTTACGACCCGGATATAGACGGGTTCCGGTGAGCGTGGAGAGAAGATGCGGATCATCCGCGGAGAGCGCTTCCTCCATCTGAGCAAGGAGTTTGCGCTCGTGTTCTGATAGCGACACGTGAGACTCCTTCCACTTTATTGCAACTTCTAGATCTGACTGCCCAACTAGGGCTCACAATAGAACATCGGGGCGTTCATTGCACACTCAAAGGGCATCCCCAAGGGAGATCCTAAGAATTAATTAAGTCTCATTTCTCACCTTCTCCTTGAACTAGCCGGCCAGGTTTCACGCTTCCTGGGCCAAAACGAGCCTGGGCTCGATCCATAGCGCCCTCGGCTTCGCGCCAACCACGCTCGCGGGAACCCAGAATCAACTGCTCGGGAGCGCGATACTGAAGATTGTCTAAACTAACTCCCACCAATCGAAGACGGGCGCGATCGATCCGAAGAGCTCCATACAAATCTTTTACTACTTCATAAATATCATGGGTGCTATCAGTCGCAAGTGGCAATGTCTTTGATCGGTTGATCGTTGTGAAATCGGCGAATCGGACTTTAATGGAAATGGTTTTGGCAAAAAGAGATCTCTCTCGTAGACGGGCGGAGGCCTTCTCAGCCAGTCTCAAGTACTCCTTCAAAATAATTTCTGGATCATCGATATCGCGAGAGAAAGTCTCTGCTGCGCTAATACTCTTCTCCGGTTCATCCGAAAGAACATCTCGATAATCGCGTCCCCACGACAACTCAAAAAGTGAAGCGCCATTCGCTTCGCCTAATGCGCGTATTAAAGTCTCACGTGGTGTTTTCGCAACGTCTTCGACTGTCCGCAAGCCTAAACGCTCAAGGGCTTCTGCCGTTTTCGGACCAACTCCCCAAATTGCTGAAACCGGCAAAGGGTGAAGAAAAGTAAGTATCCGGTCTGGTTGGATTTCGAGCATTCCATTTGGTTTGCAGCGACTTGATGCGAGTTTGGCAATAAATTTAGAAGGAGCTATTCCAACCGAACACGTGATGCCCTCATCCTTTTCAACCCTCGCCCGAATTTCCATTGCGATCTGGCGGCCTGTTCCCAACAATCGACGCGAACCGGTTACGTCAAGAAAGGCTTCGTCCAATGAGATTGGTTCAACGTGAGGTGTGTATGAACGGAAAATCTCCATAATGTGCTCTGATATCTCACTGTACCGAGAATGGTCCGGAACGATAAAGATTGCATGCGGAGCCAATCGCTGAGCCCGTCCAACTGGCATCGCTGCATGAATTCCAAATGTTCGAGCCAGGTAATTAGCAGACAGGACAACTCCACGTGTGCCCGCCCCTACCACTACAGCTTTACCTTTCAACGTTGGATCGTCTCTCTCTGCGACCGAAGCATAGAAAGCATCCATGTCGACATGGAGGATGGTTGCAGTACTCACGTCACGAGACTACTTCTACTCGATCTTCTACTCAATGAATGTTTTTCGTAAGCCACACGGAGTTCCCATGCCCCAGTTGCACGTAAAGAAACACCTCGAGGGCCAGTACGACGCACCTCTCCCCGCACTAAAAAAAGCCAGGAATTAAAGAGCACATCGGCGTAATCACGCTGGGCGTCATGAAAGAAAGTTGCATCATTGCAACCATAGCCATCGTCCAGAGTAAGAAAAAGAACACGCTTGCCAGAGCGCACTGGTGGACTCTGCAAAGCGACTTTTACTCCGGCGACGAGAACGGATGCTCCCGACCGCTGGGCAAGGAGATCAGAGGAACGCACTGCGCCAATCTGATTAAGGAAGTCAGCATAAAACTCAAGGAGATGATGCGACACATCCATACCTAAATGGGCAATTTCATTGCGAACAATCTCGCTCGCATCTAGATTCGGCAAGCCGCTAGGTATGAGTGTTGGTGGCGCAAAGCCAAAATTAAGTTGCGTTCCCCCTAAAGAGCGCACTGGCGATCGGTGTAGGTCACTCAGGTATAAAAGTAGATCGCGGCGGTTGATTCCACTCCTACCTACTTGATGCACCTCATCAAAAGCTCCGACCAAAATGAGTTTCTCTGTTGTTGGATACGAAGCACCAGAACGCGAGTGAAAATCTGAAAGATCTAAATACGGCTGACCGTCAATAACTGATTCAATTTCTTCTGCACTAATTCCGGCAAGGTCACTCAGAGACATACGTATCGCGTATCCCCGTGCATCAGGCAAAGCAAGAGTCTCTCCAGTGCTCATCCCATCAAAAACTCTTGCCGGTCTCCGCGCAGTTTCTGGATCGACTCGCTCGACTCGATATGTAGCATCCGAGTGATTGATATCAATAGGCGCGATCGTCACACCTAACTGGCGTGCATCGTCAAGAATCAGACGTTTTGGATACATTCCAGGGTCATGAGTCAAGACTCCAGCTAAAAATGCTGCAGGGTAATGGGCTTTAAGCCAGGCCGACTGATAAGTCGGTAGAGCGAAAGCAGCGGCATGTGCTTTGCAAAAGCCAAAAGATGCAAAAGCTCGCAGAACATTCCAAATTGCATCAATTGTCGCAATATCGTACCCGCGTGCAGATGCCGCTGGATAAAACCAATCACAAACATCCTGTTGGCCTTGCTGATCCCCTAATGCACGCCTCTTCTCATCGGCCTGTGCAAGAGATATGCCCGCAATAATTGAAATGATCGAGATCACTTGTTCATGGAAAACAACGACCCCTTCTGTCTCACGGAGAGTCTCATAAAGGTCAGGATGAATGATCTGCGCAGCGCTCCACCCATGTCGTGCACGCAGAAATGGATTAATCATGTCGCTCTTAACAGGTCCTGGGCGAAAGAGCGAGATGTCGATAATGAGGTCACTAAATGTTCGAGGGGCGAGTTTGCCAACAAGTTCGCGCTGCCCCGGACTCTCCACTTGAAAAATACCCAGTGTCCGAGTCGATCGAATGAGATCAAAGGTGGCCTTGTCATCCAACGCAATCGAATCAATATCAACGGCCTCCTCTCCCGACCCATCACTCAAGCGTCCGATCTCCTGAATCGCATAAGCAATGGTTGATTGCATACGCACACCTAGAATGTCGAGCTTAAGCAAGCCAACTGCTTCGACATCATCTTTGTCGAACTCCACCATCGGATATCCCCCAGCATTTACTTGCAAAGGTGCACGATCAAGAAAAGCACCATCGGATAAAACAACAGCGCATGGGTGCATTGCTAAATGCCGAGGAAGGCCATCAAGGCGTTGGGCTAAAGAAATCATCATTGCAACCAATGGGCTTTTAAGATTAAGACTGCGCAATTCTGGAAGAGTTTCCAGCGCACGCGAAATATTGCGAGCACGCACATGGGGCAGCGACTTTGCTATCAAATCAATTTCAACAAATGGAACTCCAAGGGCCATACCTGTATCACGAATTGCATGCCGGGCGCGATAAGTATCAATCATCGCCACCGTGGCACAGCGTGATGTATTGCGAGGAACGCTCCAATTAGAGTCGCCATAACGCTTGAAAACTAAATCGTAAATTTCCAATCGTCTCGCGGATTCAACATCAATATCGATATCTGGAAGTGCGCGTCGAAGAGGAGAGCAAAAACGCTCCATCAGCAAACCATGTTGCAGTGGATCCACTCCAGAAATTCCCAGAAGGTGACAAATGAGAGAACCTGCTCCACTGCCACGCGCCGCCACGCGGATGCCACGATCGCGTGCCATATGGGTAATATCGGCCACGGTAAGGAAATACGATTCATACCCAAGGGTTGCAACTGTCGAGAGTTCATCATCTAATCGATGACGGGCCTTTTCAATCGTTGCGGTATCACCATAGCGCCAATGCAGACCAGCTTCACTTCGAGAGCGCAATAAAGAGCGCATCTGCAATGCTGAATCCGCACCCACAATATGCGGTTCGGGTAAATGAATACCGCCCAAACCAATATCTCGTGTGGGCGAAAGTATCGCTCGCTCTGCCCACTCCCGCGTCGTCCTGAGAAGTTCGCGTGGTGTACGTTCACCGGCGGCACGCGCAATCTCCTCCGCCATCTCCGCCATCTCACTTGTCGATTTGAAGAAAGCTTCGGCATTTTTACGTTCGACATGACGAGCATGCAAAGGGACCAATTGACGAGCAGAATCCAAAATGTCTGCAACTGGTCCGTCATCGCGTTCGAGCATCCGCACCGCGTTTGTGAGAAGAGCAGGAATCTTCTGGTCGCGAGCAAAAATTAATGATCTCGCGGCATGCACAGTAGAACGAGGACCATCGCCTGCCACCAAATGGGAGACGCATTCAATTGCATGATCAGCAAATAATTCTTTCATCTGCATAAAACGTTCGAGAGCAAGATCTGGACGCCGCAACGC
Source organism: Candidatus Nanopelagicaceae bacterium (assembly GCA_041659345.1). Classification (GTDB taxonomy): domain Bacteria; phylum Actinomycetota; class Actinomycetes; order Nanopelagicales; family Nanopelagicaceae; genus QYPT01. The sequence goes on from JBAZYI010000033.1 coordinate 11,627, forward strand.
AATTGCTGCTCCGATTGGTGACTCAGGACCGTGTAGAACCAGAAGGTTTCTGCTGTACTCATTGAAACGTTGAAGGAAATCGATAGTAAGAACGGGGGTGATCCTTCGAGTCAACGGCACATCCGGTGCTTTATATGTATGCAACGAAGTGAGTAGGCGGCAGAGCGAGCGCCATCCTCCATCACCGTGCGCCAGAAGTGTGATGCGAGGAAGACCTTCCATCCTTTCTCCACTTGCCCGGCGGAGAATCTGTGTATTTTTTATATCAATAGCAAGATCAATTCCGATAATCGGAGCAATTCCATATTCCATGCAACTTTGAGTAAAACGAATCGCACCAACTAAGCCGTCACGATCGGTAAGTGCTACCGCGGGCATTTCGTACTCACGTGCCCGAGCTACTAAATCCGATGGTTGGGTAGTGCCATATTTGAGCGAATAAGCACTAGAGACATGCAAATGCGTGAATGTCTTCATAGAACCGTCACGCGCCACATGCCAGTGACTTCGTCCCGCTCAATCTCAAAGGTGGTGAGTGCTCCTACGGGTGCGGCTTCCACCCTCCACAGCGCGCGTGCTCCATCATCAGGCCTGTACATGCCATCACTAATGCGATTCCACCAGCCTCCCGCCTCGCACCATCTAGAAAGAACGGAGTGGATACGAAAGCGTCGCCCGCGAAAGGTGAACTCAACGGGAGTGAGCCCATCCACCAGGATTTCGTGGGGTTCAATCTGGCTTATCTGGGCGCGCTTAATAGGAGGGACTGCCATATTTGGCTGCTCCTGGGCGGGGTTGTGTAATTCGAACATATGTTCGAAAAATAGCCCCCAGGGCTGACAAGGGCAAGTCCGGTTAAGCGGGGGCGATTTCCTTGATCAGAACACGGACGAGTTTCTCGATCTGGTCGCGGATGGGGCGGATTGCCTCAATATTTGCGCCCGCCGGATCGTCCAACTTCCAGTCTAGATAGCGCTTCCCAGGGAAGTAAGGGCAGGTGTCCCCACAGCCCATAGTGATCACCACATCGCTCTCTTCTACTGCTTTATCGGTTAAGACCTTAGGAACCTGTCCGAGAAGGTCAATCCCCTTCTCTTTCATCGCCTCAATCACCACAGGGTTTACCTGGTCGGCAGGTTGGGTACCAGCCGAACGCACATCAATTGCACCTTCGGCCAGGTGCGAGAGAAAGGCAGCTGCCATTTGAGAGCGACCGGCATTATGAATACAAACAAATAGAACAGTTGGTTTAGTCACGTAAGAAAGTATGGGTGGCAAACTTTGGAGGGAGTGTTCAATATGGCTGAAACCTGGATGAACTTCTCATTAACAAATAGACTTCCTATCAACAGGAGTTGAATCATGATTTTCAATAACCGCATAGATGCAGGTCGCGCACTTGGTGAGCGCCTCAAATACCTTCAAGGCCAAAATGTCATCGTTCTCGGACTTCCTCGAGGTGGAGTGCCCGTTGCGCACGAGGTTTCAAAAGCTATTCATGCCCCTCTAGACGTAATTGTTGTACGTAAACTTGGCGTTCCGACGCAGCCTGAGTTGGCAATGGGAGCCGTGGGTGAAGGCGGAGTACTTATCACCAACGATGAAGTTCTTCGGATGATTCAAATATCTCCTGCAGAATTTGCTCAGGTACAAGAAAGAGAGACCAACGAGGTCAAGATCCGCGCATTGAAATTCCGTAGCGGCAATCCTCCGAAGTCACTCAATGGCCGAATTGCACTCATTGTTGATGATGGGATTGCAACTGGTTCCACAGCTCAGGCAGCATGCAAGGTCGCCAGAGCGATGGGGTCAAGCAAAATAATTCTTGCAGTTCCGGTGGGATCCATAGAGGCGGTTTCAACCCTCAAGGAATATGCAGACGAAGTTGTTTCTCTTGAAACTCCGAAGGATTTCTACGCAGTTGGGCAATGGTATCGGGACTTCGAAAGTGTGAGCGATGAGGAAGTCACGAACTTACTTCATGCGGAATACAAGAAAGATGCGGTATCACGAGAGGAGAGTATTGCCATTGAAGTAAAGGGACATCTCCTCTCAGGACAACTGAACGTCCCGGAACATGCAACAGGGTTGGTGATATTCGCGCATGGAAGCGGAAGCAGCCGCATGAGTCCTAGAAATCAATTTGTCGCAAAAGCGCTGAACTCAATTGGTCTAGCAACTCTCCTATTTGATCTACTAGATACAAGCGAAGAATCCAACCGAGCAAATGTCTTCGATATTGAATTTCTTGCAGAACGACTTACGGCCACCACGCGGTGGGTAAGAAAAGAGGCAGGAATAGGGGAACTTCCTTTGGGCTTTTTTGGAGCAAGCACCGGCGCCGCAGCGGCGCTCTGGGCTGCGTCAGAGACGGAATTGAATGTCAGAGCAATCGTTTCGCGAGGAGGCCGACCCGATCTTGCAGAACCGAAACTCTCCGAGGTTCATACTCCAACGCTCCTCATCGTCGGCGGCAATGATGTCGAAGTGATTCAACTCAATCAAAGCGCGCAAGAAAAACTTCGATGCGAAAACCAACTTGTGATTGTTCCTGGTGCTACTCACCTATTCGAAGAACCGGGAACCCTTGAGCGAGTTGCGGAATTAGCGGGTAATTGGTTTCTCGCTCATTTGTAAATCAGACCGTTGGAACAGGTAGTTGTGTGGCGATTAATTTGGCGCTCACTATGTAACGTTTGGGCGCATTTCCAATGAACCGGAACGGATAACAGGTACTGAGCGTAAGAATTGCGGTGGGTGTAGGAACAATCACAGTCCGATCGTCAGCATTTACAATTCGAAACCTCACGACTTGATACGTAAACTCCCCCGCTTGAGTTCTAATGACAACGAGATCTCCAAGGATGAGCTTGCCTAACTGCGAGAAGACCGAATCTCTATGCCCCGCCAATACGGAATTATCTTCTTCGCCAGGCAAAACGCTTCCTATGAAGTGCCCGACACCCCTTTTAAGTTCTTTATCGCCAGTGCCTTCAATAATCGGCAAAGTCGTCTTGAGCGCAGGCAAGGTAATTTTTCCAATAACGTCGCCAACTTTTGGATACGGTCTGTAAGAAACGGCATTCGACATTGATGTTGTCGTAACCGGGGTTACATCTTTTACAAGGGGGGCAAACGCCGGCAACACTTGGCTGCCGACGTCCACCCTCGATTGATAAATCTGAATTCCAGCCACTGCCACCCCCGTCAGCCCGATCAAAATCAGGACGGCGGAAAAGGAAGCAACAACTCTCGTTCGTTTATTTGACACGTGTTAGTTTAGGACTTTTCTAGCCCCAAACCCAACACCACCAAGAAGTACGAGACCAAATCCAACGAGCAACATGTTGTACCAAGGTGTTCCCGTTGCAGGCAACGTTCCGCCATCTACTGTCGTAGGAGTCTCAGTCGGAGCGGATGGAGCTGGACTTGGTGTGACAATGGGTGCAGCAGGACCGGCTTGTGGCCAATCGTTATTGGTTCTCACGATCGTCACGTTGTCGCCAACTTCAATCGTAACGTAACCACTGTCGATTCCCGCTGGACCGGAGAAAACACTGGTGTACTGAGGGAAACCATCAACGTAAGGAAGGTCTTCCTCTGTAATCAGGTAACTGCCAGCTGGGAGAAGGAAGGTTGTGCCTGCACCGCTTGCGCCATTAAACGGGCTACCAACTACATCTCCGTTGAGGTCTCTGATTCGTAGAACGAAATCAGCAGAAGTCATGGTTCCGCCATTGTCATTGATAACTGTCTCAATGATCGTCAAGGTCCCCGTGGGATCGGCTGCAGTTGCAGTAGATGGAACAGCAAATAGCACGCTCAGCGAAATGGCACCAAGCAACGCCAACTTTCTTGGGTATTTTAGGTTTTTCATTGTATTTCGATTCTGTTGGTTGTTACAAAGGATGTTTACTACATCTCTCCGTTCACAACCATACTCATGCTGATGCGCATGGCAATTTTAGATTCTGTGAAATTGGTAAGTTTCTTACCCGAGAGGGAGAGCACTTATTTGCTGTTATCTAGTAGACAATGTGATTGCGACAACAAAAATTCCTAAACTTCAACGTTTTCATGTGTACGCGAAATCAATTTAGATTTCCACGCTCAAATGATGAGAAGAAATAGATAGATCGAAGGAATCAGCGGGCAATATAGGGGTTAGAATCGAGGTTTATATCCATATGCACGCTCAATATTTCCAATGTCATACTTAGCCTATGAATCAACTCCTTGCGGCGAGCGTTGATCGAAGTGAAGGTCTCGTTCTCGGAGAGATCGGATTCGTTCTCATTGTTTTAGGCACAGTTGCATTTGTGACATCGAAGTTGAGAATTTCCGTAGTTCCTTTCTTTTTACTTTCCGGATTAGTTCTTGGTACTGGTGGGTTGCTCCGCCTTGAGTTGAGCGACAACTTCCTATCGGTTGGCGCACAGATCGGTGCAATTCTTCTTCTGCTATTGATGGGTCTTGAATATTCCGCCAAGGAGTTGCTGACCGGTTTCCGAGAACAACGAAGTTTAGGTCTCTTTGACTTTCTGGTGAATTTCGTCCCTGGTTCTCTTTGCGCACTCATTCTTGGATGGGGCTGGACCGGTGCCCTTGCGCTCGGTGGCATCTCGTACGTTTCTTCTTCTGGTATCGCGATGCAGTTCATCCGCGAATCACGTTGGCAAAGGCTCACAAGCACTCGACACACTATAAATATCTTGGTTATGGAAGATCTTGTACTGGCACCCTTGCTTCCAATTCTAAGTGCCTTTGGTTCTGGAGTCGGTCTACTGACCGGCTTCATTTCAATCTCAGTTGCTTTGATAGTTACCGGAGCCGCCATTATTTACAGTGCACGTGGTGGTCATATCCCATACGCCCCGATCATTCTTGGCGATTCCGCGACACTGCTTCTTGTTGTTTTCGGTTCCGCTCTTCTTGCGTCAGGTGTCGCGACGTACATCGGATTCTCTGGTGCAGTTGCCGCGTTCCTAGTCGGACTCCTCATGACTGATGATTTGGCTATCGTGGCGCGCGTCAGATTGGCGCCATTGCGGGATCTCTTCTCCGCCATCTTCTTTCTATTCTTCGGTCTGCGAATTGATCCGGCCAAAATTCCAACAATTCTCTTACCGGCACTCATCCTTACTATTGTTGGAATTGGTTCGAAATTCCTGACCGCCTGGTGGGCAACTAGAAAGGCGCAGGAGCCCGGAATCCGATTACGAGTGACAGGACTGCTAGTGCCACGCGGCGAATTTTCACTCGTTATTGCGGGCCTCACGGCCAGCACATTCTTCGGGGAGAAGATCCAATTAATGACAATTACTTTCGTAATTCTCACAACTTTTGTTGGATCCATTCTGGTGCGGATTGCCTCCGCCGAGACCACGAGGAATGCTGAGTACTAGATGGAAGAATCTCTGGGCATCTAGGTTCTTTAAGGTTTCTTAAGGTTCTTTAAGGTTCCCTAAAGTTCCTTTTTCTGTTAACCTCTGACTCTAGAAGAAACGAGGACACTATGGCTACCACTGTAAAACTGGCCGATTACTTAGTTGACGATGCCAAGAGAATGGCTGCCATTGATCATCGTTCTGTGCCAAAGCAAATTGAGTTTTACTACCAAATCGCTCGAGCAGCTGAACAGAATCCTGACCTTTCATTTGATTTGATTCGAGAGTTACTCAGGTCGAAATCGGAGGCACCTAGCGGGGAATATCAGTTTGACTGATGAAAGTCCTCACTTCCCCAACTTTTGATAGGTATGCGAAGAAACTTCATCCGAATGAGAAAAAGACGC
>JBAZYI010000034.1:0-17048 GCA_041659345.1 Candidatus Nanopelagicaceae bacterium
TGCTTGAGCGCCGACGAGCTCTCGGTGGTTCTATCCCTCGCCGTCGCACACAGTCCCGACCACTGCCGCAACCAGCCGATTCCGTTTACGAATCAGCACGACGTGGTTCTGGAGCGCAAGAAGTTGCAACGACACAGAGTTTCGTCCGGCTTCTCAAAGACCTTCTCAAAGATCCAGGAATTGGAAGCCGATTTGTACCGATCATTCCCGATGAAGCAAGAACATTTGGAATGGATTCGCTTTTCCCATCTCTCAAAATCTATTCCGCGCTGGGTCAGACATATACCTCAGTTGACCGCGAACTGATGCTCTCCTACAAAGAATCCACATCCGGAGTGATTCTTCATGAAGGAATCAATGAAGCCGGGTCGGTTGCTTCCTTCACTGCAGTTGGGTCTTCTTACTCCACTCATGACGAACCAATGATTCCGATTTACATCTTCTACTCGATGTTCGGCTTCCAACGGACGGGAGATGCATTCTGGGCGGCCAGCGATCAGATGGTACGAGGTTTTGTCCTGGGTGCTACAGCAGGTCGCACCACTCTCAATGGTGAGGGCTTGCAACACGAAGATGGACACTCGCACCTGCTCGCATCAACAAATCCTGCAGTAGTTGCCTATGATCCAGCATTCGCTTTCGAGGTCGGCCACATAGTAAAAGATGGTCTGCGACGGATGTACGGTGAAAATAGCGAAAATATTTATTACTACATGACGGTTTACAACGAGCCTTATGTTCAGCCGGCAGAACCAGAGAATCTGGATGTCGATGGACTACTCAAGGGGATTTATCAGTATTCATCCGCTCAGGGCGAATCAAAGTATCACGGGCAAATTCTTGCCTCGGGTGTAAGCCTCAACTGGGCCCTTAAGGCACAGCAACTTCTCGAAGAGGACTGGGGCGTTTCTGCATCCGTCTGGTCGGTGACCTCCTGGAATGAATTACGCCGAGATGGATTGGAAACAGATAAACATAATCTGCTCCACCCTCACGATCAAAAGAAAGCGTACATCACAACAAAATTGGAGGGAGCACAGGGCCCCGTCGTAGCGGTGAGTGATTTCATGCGAGGGGTTCAAGATCAAATTCTGCCTTGGATAGAACAGCCCTTCCTCTCCCTCGGCACCGACGGCTTTGGTTTATCCGATACTCGCGGCGCTCTACGTCGACATTTCAAAGTGGATCCACAATCCATCGCGATTGCAGTACTGTCGAAACTTGCTCAAAGTGGCGATATTCACTCAAGCCTCGTCGAGGATGCAATAAACAAGTATCAGATTTTCGACGTATCTGCTGCCGATGCTGGCAACACCGAGGGTTCTGGTTGATAGGGCGAATTCCAATCACGGATGTCTCCCCCGTTTCTCTTCTCGGGGGAGAATTGGTTCCTGTCAAAGCAATCCCTGACGAAGCCATCATGGTATCCGCCACTGTTTTTCGCGAAGGTCACGATGCGCTCGGAGTGCAAGTAATCGTTCTGGATTCTTCAGGAGTTGAGATTGACCGAAAGCGAATGGTCGAGATCTGGCCAGGAAGTGATCGATACCAAGCAGAGTTCACCCTTCCCAACACTGGTGACTTCGCCTTCTTTATTGAATCATTTGATGACCCATACGCAACCTGGCACCACGACAGCGAAATCAAAATAAGTGCGAATATCGATCCCGAGCTCTGTTGCGAGATAGGCTCGTTGATTTTTGAGGAAGCTATCGGCTCCTCATCGAACAGCCTGCTAACAAATGCTCTCGAGGCGCTTCGGAACACGTCAATGGCACCTGCAAACAGATTCTCCATCGCTTCAAGTGGTGATATTCGTAGTTATTTCTATGAAAAGCCAACTCGGCGACTAGTGACCAAAACAGACTTATTTCCAATTCGCGTCGACCGCGAACGTGCCCTAGTCGGCGCTTGGTATGAATTCTTTCCCCGAAGTGAAGGAGCCACCGCAACCACCAGCGGAACTTTTGCCACAGCTACCAAACGTCTTACCGACGTCGCGGAAATGGGATTTGATGTTCTGTACTTGCCGCCAATCCACCCTATTGGCCAGACTTTCCGCAAAGGTGCAGATAATTCACTTCAACCAAGCGCTCATGAACCCGGAGTGCCGTGGGCGATCGGCAATAGAGATGGTGGACACGATGCAATAAATCCCGAACTCGGGACCATGAAAGATTTTGAAAGTTTTGTCAGTAGTGCAAGGGCAGTTGGACTAGAAATTGCAATAGATTTTGCGCTCCAAGTTTCACCCGATCATCCTTGGGTCAAACTTCACCCTGAGTGGTTCAATCACAGACCTGATGGAACAATTGCCTACGCTGAGAATCCACCCAAGAAATACCAAGATATTTACCCCATTAACTTTGACAAGGATTACAAGGGCATTCTCGATGAGGCAACAAGGATCATCCGACTCTGGGTCAGCAAGGGTGTCACAATTTTCAGAGTAGATAATCCGCACACAAAGCCGATCCACTTCTGGCAAGAACTCCTTGGAATAATCAGGGCGCAGAATCCAGATGTAATATTTCTTGCAGAAGCATTTACCCGTCCCCCCATGATGCACGCGCTTGGCAAAGTGGGATTTCACCAGTCATACACATACTTCACATGGCGAACAAGCAAACAAGAACTCATTTCATACGGAAATGAAGTGGCCTCCGAAACCAGCGCGTTCTTTCGCCCAAATTTCTGGGTAAATACACCCGACATTCTTCCTTTCCACCTACAAACCGGAATTCCTGCCATGTTTGCCCTTCGCGCCGTTCTCGCCAGCACACTCTCACCTTCATGGGGAATGTATGCCGGGTACGAACTTTTTGAGCATGAACCGTTGAGAGAGGGCGGCGAGGAATACAAGAATTCTGAAAAATATCAGATTCGGATCCGTGATTGGAATGGCGCGAGGGAGAAGGGCCATACATTGGCTCCTTTTATCGGCACACTCAATCAGATTCGTAAGGAACACCGAGCATTGCAACGCCTACGCAATCTGATATTCCATAACACTGGCTCCGATGCCATTATCGCCTACTCCAAAAAAGAAGGGTCAGATCTCATCCTTGTCGTTGTCAATCTTGATCCCACCAACCCACAAGAAACAGTGGTGCACTGGGATATGAACGCACTTGGAATTGATTCTGAAAAGTTTGCCGTAACTGATCTTACTGATGGAACTTCTTTTAAATGGTCACGCGATACTTATATTCGACTCGATCCCACCGGATCACATGGCAAAGTCGCGCACATCGCACATGTGAATTTCGGATAACACGGGGATGTCCTCACTCGGCGAGATAGATCTCTACCTCATAGGAGAAGGTCGCCATGAGAAACTTTGGGAGGTTCTGGGCTCACATGTGCAATATTCGCCCACAGGAGAAATCACCGGTACGTCTTTCGCAGTCTGGGCACCGAACGCGCGCGAAGTCAGTCTCATCTGCGATGCCAATTACTGGGATCGAAACACTCACAAGTTATCTCCCCTAGGAACCAGCGGCATCTGGGAACTTTTCATTCCAAACGTCGGTGAAGGACTTCGCTACAAATACGCAATTTTGCAACGAGATGGAAAATGGGTTGATCACGCTGATCCACTCGCACGAAGAACGGAAACCCCTCCGCTCACCGCTTCAATAGTCTTTGAATCAAAATTTCAATGGAGTGATCAGGAATGGATGACTCGAAGAAAGTCATTCCAATCTTGGAGGCAACCAGTCTCAATCTACGAAGTTCATCTCGGATCCTGGAAAATCGGACTCAGTTACAACGAACTCGCGATTGAACTCATTGAATACGTAAAGAATCAAGGGTTTACTCACGTCGAATTTCTTCCAGTTATGGAACACCCATATGGCCCGTCCTGGGGATATCAAGTGACATCCTTTTTCGCTCCCACATCACGTTTTGGCTCCCCCGATGATTTTCGACATCTTGTCGATGCCCTCCACTTCGCAGATATTGGAGTCATACTCGATTGGGTGCCCGCTCACTTTCCCAAAGATGAATGGGCACTAGCCAAATTTGATGGCACTGCGCTTTATGAGCATGCCGATCCACGACTGGGAGAGCATCCAGACTGGGGAACTCTTATATTCAACTTCGGGCGAACCGAGGTGAAGAATTTCCTTATTGCAAGTGCACTTTTTTGGCTTACTGAATTCCACATTGATGGTCTTCGAGTAGATGCAGTGGCGTCCATGCTCTACTTGGACTACTCCCGTGAAGAGGGCGGATGGCTTCCCAATAAGTTTGGTGGCCGTGAGAATTTGGAGGCGGTCGCGCTACTTCAAGAGGCAACTTCTACGGCATACAGGTCGCACCCCGGAATCATGATGATCGCAGAAGAATCAACTGCTTGGCCCGGAGTTTCAAGGAGCACCGATTCGGGTGGGCTTGGCTTTGGATATAAATGGAATATGGGATGGATGCATGACACCCTCTCGTACCTGCAGAAGGATCCCATTCACCGCATCCATCACCACAACGAAATAACCTTTTCAATTCTTTATGCCTGGAGTGAAAATTACGTTTTACCAATCTCGCACGACGAAGTGGTTCACGGCAAGGCATCACTCATCGATAAATTCCCAGGAGATCGTTGGCAGAAACTCGCCACAATGAGAGCTCTATATGGTTTCATGTGGGCGCACCCTGGCAAAAAATTACTTTTTATGGGCTGTGAATTTGCCCAAAGTGAGGAATGGAATGAGAGCCTGGGATTGCAGTGGCACCTCACCCAGTACAACGAACATCAGGGCATTCAAAGAACCACCAAAGCCCTCAATGATATTTATGTCGCAACTCCCTCGCTGTGGGAGAAAGACACTTCCCCGGAAGGATTTACCTGGCTGGTCAATAATGATGCTCCTAGCAACATCCTCGCCTTCGTGCGCTGGGATGAGTCGAGGAATCCACTAGTAAGCATTACAAATTTCTCACCTGTTCCCCATGAACGGTATGAACTGACCCTGCCTGTTTCGGGTAATTGGAAAGAAGTGATGAATACCGATGGCGTTGCATTCGGCGGCTCCGGGATTTCAAATGAGGAAATTACATCTCATGTTGAATCGGGAAATCGCGTTAAATTGCGAATTCCGCCTCTTGCTACATTGTGGCTTGCGTTGGATTAATCGTTTGCCTTCTGTACTGTGCGAGCAAAAGTAGCGACCAACATAAGCATCGCTGTTGGAATTAGAAGAGCAACCGCGATCGATGTTATCTGAGCAGTCCACGCGATAATCGGCTTAATCACTAGGACCAGCGACGTATTGATCGCACCCATTTGCCCAATGACCACGCTTCCAGGTGAGCTCGATCGATTGCTTGCAGTGTGCATGAAAGTCGGTGCGAGGAAGGAAGCACCAAGCCCCAGAATAAAAAGTCCACCAAGCACGATAACAAACCCCCAGGTCGGTGAATTCTTGCTGACGCGGACTCCAATCAAGATAGCAAGAATAAATGTCGTACCCCCTACTAAAGTGCAGATCCTGATTAACTTTCCAATTCCTATGTACTCAGTTACTCGATGGAAGTTCAGACGACCAATAATCATTGCCAGAATAAATAGAACATAGGGAAGAGCGCTAAAACCGGCACTCATGTGCAGCTCCTCCTTGGAGAAAATTGCCGCCCAATCCCCAATCGCATACTCAATCGCCAGAGCGCAGGTGGCCCCAAGTCCCATAACCCAATCGATTTTGTTTCTATTGAAAAGCACCTTGAATGAGTAATCCTCCCTCCTTTCCTTGCTTCCTTTGAGCGAACTGGAGCTAATGTTCTTTATGAGAATCAAAATTGTTATATACACAAAGGCGCAGAGCGCATCGATGTGAATCCACAAGGGAACGTTTCCAATGAGTAAACCAGAAAGCATCGCCGTTGTGAGCGCACCAACCGACCACAATCCATGAAGGCGCGGCATTAAGTTTTCACGTTCGCGGGACTGCTCAAAAAGCGCTTGGCTGTTGACCGCAATATGGAATGCAGATATCCCTGCACCAATCATCATGTTGCAAAATAAAAACTGCCATTCAGAACTAATGTGAACAATCACCGCGATCGCGCAAAAGAGAACTGTTGCACTTGCTGTCATGACCTTGCGACTTCCAAAGCGATGGACGAGCGGACCAACGACCACGAGACTAATGACAGAACCAATAGCCCCCATGCTGATTAGCGTTCCGAATTGGCCATTGCCAACATTGAGATTCTCTTTCACCTCCGGAAATCGAGGTACCCATCCCATAATGCCCACCCCAAAGAGGAAGAAAAGGGCGCCCAGCATCCGCCTCTGTGCAGTCTTCATCTAAAAGAGAGCACTAGCTAAGGCATTTCTCGCCTTAACCAGTCGAGGATCCGACGGATCAACTAGGGAAAAGAGTTCGAGCAGATGGTTTTTGGCCCTGTTCTTCTCCCCGCCAGTGGAATTTCGTACAGACTTGAGAAGTCGCGTGAAGGCTGCATCAACCTCTCCTGCCACCATCTCACAATCTGCACATTGAATCTGTACGTCTAGATCCTCTGGTTGAGTTTCGGCTGCCTTTGTCACTAGGACGGGATCGAGATTCGATGTACGGATGAGCAACTGTGTTTGAGCCAACCCAATCTTTGCGTAGGGATCGGCGGGCTTCCGAGTGAGAAGTTTTTTGTAGGACTCTTCGGCCTTCACGTAATCGCCGGATTCAAGCGCAGCTACCGCTTCTTCCTCTTCAGGTTCGATAACTTCCTTAATCACTCCGCCAACACCTTGTTCTGCGCCGATCGCCAACACCTTGTCTATCACTGATCTTATCTGCGCTTCCGGGTAGTTCTGCTCAAAGAGTGGAATTACTTGCTCTACTACAAGTGCCAGAGCATACGGAACCGTTCGAACTTGCAGTGCTTGTGCAACCTGCGTCTCGACATCAATATTGACTGTTCCGAGTATCCATTTGTCAGCATCTTGATTCTGTAATTTGGCAAGAATTTCCAACATCGCAATTGACTCTGGACTGCGCGATGACCAACATAGAAGTACGACAACTTTCTCACGTGAGAGCGGAAGAAATTCTGAAGCAAGATTTGCCGCGGTAACTTCTTTACCTGCCACTGCAACAGACTGTGCAACTGGTGACTTCCCAAGCGCGCTGAGATCAATGGCGCGACCAAAGTTCGGAGGAAGTGTCACGAAAGTACTCTCACCTTAATTCAACACCTGAATCTCTTCGAAACGGAAGGATCTCGGACATATAAGAACCTGCTGCATATTCTAACCCAACATCCCGACCAGCTTTTTCACTGAGATACCACCGATGCTCAAGAACTTCATGAAATACCTGTGCAGGTTCGACTCTGCCTACCAAATGTGCGGGAACCAGTGACGTGATTGGTTGAAAAACATTTGTTAGCCAGAGTCGAGCGCTCTCCTCAATCGAAGGCCGAGGCTTCTCTTGTCGGGTTCGGTAGCGATCAAAAGATGCAAGAAGACGCTTGGCTTGGAGTTCTTCTGTCTCAAGTCCGGTGAGTTCGCGCAATCGTGCCTGGTGATACCCGGCGGCAACCAATTTTGGTTGGAAGGCAAGTGCATGGTGGTCGCCATCCAATGAGACCTGTACTTCCTCAACCGCAAACCCCAAATCTTGAAGTTGTCGCATGGCACGTTCGACCGCATGCCGATCCTCGGGATCGAGCAACTGGGGCTCTCGAAGAGCGGCCCACAATCGACGGTAACGCTTGATTACTCCATCGCTGGCTCTTACCGGATCCATCCCTGGATAGAGGACACCAGAGAGAGCAAGATCCTCGAGCTCTGCTGCAACATTGAAATGAGCGATTTCAAGGTCATGTTCGCGCTGCCCGTTGGACAAATTCTTGTGAAACTCTCCCGTCTCTGCGTCTACGAGATAAGCCGCAAACCCTTCGGCGTCCCGGCGAAATAGCGCATTGGATAGAGAACAGTCTCCCCACCAGAATCCAAGTAAGTGCATCCGAACGAGAAGGAGTGCGAGTGCATTGGCCATCGTCATGACGTCATGCGCACTTACATCGCCAGAGAGAAGTACGCGATACGGCAAGGAGTATGGAAGAAAACGGGTAGCCAATGCAGAGGGAAGTTCATTTCCGTCTGCATCTAGGCGACCCTCTATGACGGCAATTGGCTCAACACTTGGGGCGTCCAAGCTGGCGAGTTGGCGGAGAAGCCGATATTCACGATTGGCAAATTCGGAAACCGTTTCCTTCACCGCATAGATTTCACTGTCGGGGGCTTCCGTTGCTCTCACCAGTCGCACCACGTGTCGCGATATTCCTCGCTTCTCGGCCAGACTGGGATCTTCAGGCCATAATTCAAGCGGACGCTCCCATGGCAAACCCAGAACCGCCGTTATCTCTTCGGCTTGACCAGTTATTCGCAACGCCATGTCGTCATTCTTACCTATTCATGTTAACCCGAGGTGAACTCAACCCAATTTAAGGCTCATAGAAGCCCTCAATGCTTAGAATGTGATTATGGCAACCAACGATCCGAACAAAAAGGCAGCAAGAAAGAAGGGGAAGGCCGTTGAAGATTTCGGTGCCCCCGGTATTCCGATCAATCGATCACATCCCTTCTACTTCGGATTTCTAGCTACAAGCGGCGGACTTCTAGCTCTCGTCATGCTCCGTTCGCTTGCTGCGGCCAGCCAGATATTTGTTCTGATTATCATCGCCCTATTTCTTGCGATCGGACTCAATCCGGCTGTTGAGGGGTTGCGTCACCGAGGAATGTCACGTTATGGCGCAGTTGGAGTCATTTTTGCTGCCGTGATGGTCTTCGTTGGACTTTTCGCTTGGTTAGTCATTCCGCCGGTAATCTCGCAAGGAACTCAACTCATAGAGAATGGTCCTACCATTCTTGCTGATTTAAAACATAATGCGACGATAGCAAGCCTTAACGATCAATATGGAATTGTCGATACATTGCAGAAGAAGTTTGCATCCATCTCATCCAATGGAACGCTTCTCTTCTCCGCATTTGGCGGCGTCATTGGAGTGGGAAGAAGCGTTCTCTCGGGAACATTTGCCGCTCTTACAGTTCTCATTCTCACTCTCTACTTTCTCAGTTCGCTACCCACCATCATCGATTTGGGCTTGCGCCTTGTTCCTGCAACGCGAAGAGACAGAGTCACTCGACTCACCAATGGCGTGGTGGAACGAATTGGGACATACATAGGAAGCCAGATCACTGTTGCGCTTATATCCGGCGCATTTATCCTCTTCCTGGCAATAATTTTGCGACTACCATCTCCAGTGGCGCTTGCGATGCTAGTTTTCGTTTGCGATTTGGCAATCCCACTCATCGGACACACTATTGGGATATCAATCATCACAATTATTGCGCTTACTCATTCAATCCTCGTTGGTATTATCGCTTTCGCTGCATATGTGGTTTATGTCCAAGTCGAAAATTACGTGATCACGCCAAAAATAATGCGCCGATCCTTAGCAATTCCCGGCGTCGTAACAATTATCGCTGCCCTCACCGGAGCGGCATTATTGGGACTTGTTGGCGCACTTTTGGCCGTCCCTCTGGCTGCTTCATTCATTCTTATACTCGATGAGGTCTTGATTCCAAGAGCGGAGAGTTCTTAAAATTCCTTTGCCAACGGTGGAGAATTGGGAACTACCAACGAAGTAATCTCGCTAAGAACTCGATAAACAGAGGGCTCTCCCACCCACAGATGTTTTGCTCCTTCCACGGCAATGAGTTGGGCGTGGGGAATAACCGAGAATCGCTCGCGAGCTTGTTCAGGCTGAAGGTAATCATCCAATTCAGGAATGAGCGCGATAATCGGACGTTGATCAGAATTCCAATACGCGAGCTGTTCTGGTGTAGAAGTCCGAAGCGGTGGACTTAATAAAATGAGTCCTTCGTGCCGTGGGTCCTTTGCGTGCTGCAATGCAAGATCGGTACCAAATGACCAGCCAACGACCCAAAGATTTGAAAGTTTGAGTTCGTCAAAGCAGTATCTAAGCATCGCCTCAACATCCAGACGCTCACTTACTCCATTGTCGAACTCCCCTTCACTTTTGCCAGCTTCACTCTCAGTGCCACGAGTGTTAAATCGCACCACAGTGATTTCGGCTAACTCTGGGAGACGATTAGCCGCCTTTCGATAAATGTGACTGTCCATCATTCCGCCCGCAGTAGGAAGTGGATGAAGACAGAGAATCGCGCCCTTTGACTCTCCAATAGGGCTTGCTACTTCACCAATTAACTTCAAGCCATCATCCGTGAGAACGGTAAATGGTGTGCGGATTGCGGGAAGAACTGTATTTGCGCGAATTATTTCGGACATAGGCTCAGTCTAACCGACCTTGCCACCACTACACTTTTTTCATGGCCGCAAATCAATCCTTCACTTCGCTCAACCCCATCACAAGCGAAGTTTTAAATACTTATCCCATTCTTACTGCAGAGGATGTGGCTGCAGCAATAGAGAAAGCTCGGGAGGCAACTTCGCTCTGGCAAGGATTAGGTCACCAAGGACGACAGAAAATCCTGCTGGACTGGTGCAAAGTACTCGTAAGTCGTATTGATGAGTGCGCCACATTAATTTCACTGGAGACTGGCAAGCCGACAAGTGATGCAACCCTTGAAGCAACGCTAGCTTTTGGCCACCTTGCTTGGGCAGCAAAGAATGCTCATTCTGTTCTCCGTGATCAATATCGACGACCTGGCATTCTTATGGCCAATATGTCGGCGAAAGTTGAACGCTCACCCGTTGGAGTTGTCGGAATCATCGGCCCATGGAACTATCCGATTTTCACTCCGATGGGTTCGATTTCCTACGCACTGGCAGCTGGAAATACCGTTGTCTTCAAGCCGAGCGAATTCACGCCAGGTGTAGGGGTATGGCTGGCAGATACCTTTGCCGAAGTCGCTCCATCCCCATCCATATTCTTGGTTGTAACCGGCAAGGGCGATACAGGACGCGCGCTCTGCGAAAGCGGAGTCGACAAGATCGCCTTCACTGGATCCACGGCGACCGCAAAGAATGTCGCTGCCTCATGTGCCAAGACACTCACCCCAGTACTCATCGAATGTGGCGGAAAAGACCCCGTCATTATCGCCGATGATGCCGATCTCAAAACTGCCGCGGACGCAACCCTCTGGTCGGCGATGTCAAATGCGGGGCAGACGTGTATCGGCGCAGAACGTGTTTACGTGCACGAAAAAGTTGCCGGCCAATTCACGTCCTTGATGGTAGAGAAGGGCAAGCAAATCTCACCGGGTGTTCCTGGAGTCGGAAATTACGGCCCTGCCACCATGCCAAAACAATTGGCAATTATCGAGTCTCACATTCAGGATGCACTGGCACGCGGCGGAATCGCATTGCTCGGCGGAGTCGAGTCGGTGAAGCCGCCTTATGTCGAACCCGTCATCTTGATCAATGTTCCTGAAGATTCAATTGCGATGAAGAACGAGACATTTGGACCGGTCATTATTATCAACCGAGTTAAAGATCTCGCTGAAGCAGTCCGTCTTTCCAACGATACTCCATACGGGTTAGGAGCATCGGTCTGGTCAAAGAACCATGGAAATGAAATCGCATCGAAGCTACATTGCGGAATGGTTGCAATCAATTCCACAATCTCCTTTGCCGCGGTGCCCACAGTGCCTTTCGGTGGAGTAAAAGATTCTGGGTACGGTCGAATTCATGGCCCTGAGGGACTTTTGGAGTTCACTTATTCGCGTTCGGTAGTTCGCGCTCGCTTTCAATTGCCAATAATGCTGACAAGCTTTGGAAGAAATCGTTTTGCGGATCGAATGATTGTCGGCCTTGCCAAAATGCTTTACGGGAGTAAATTCAAAGGCAAAGCAAAATAATGACCCAAACTAATAACGAGGAGCATTTCTAGTCCGCTCAATTCGTGGCGAACGTTGTGCTCTTTTGTTCCAACATGCATTGTGCCAATGACGTCGACTTTCTACATCTTCTTCGATCCATGCAACCGTGTGTGGAGTCGCCATTGGAATCATCTGATCGCAACCAGGACATCGATATGGTTTCGTCGAACTTGAGCCGGTGATTCTGCGAACTCTATAGATTCCCTCAGCATGTTCTTCGATTGCTTCACCCGATGTTCCAATTTCACGCTCCTCATTTTTGGGTTTGCGACCCTTGGGGTAGTTGCGGCGGGGACTCATACCCCTATCTTTTCGTATTTCTATGCCCCAATGGCAAGATAGGCGGGTGGGCGTCATCGAAGTAAGGGATTTGCGAAAGAGTTACAGCGCGGTTCAGGCTGTCAACGGCATCGACCTTTCAATCGATCAGGGCGAAATTTTCGCAATTTTGGGGCCCAATGGGGCGGGCAAGACGACTGCGGTCGAGATTCTTGAAGGCTTCCGGAAGCGAGATTCCGGTGACGTTCGTGTTCTGGAGATGGATCCGGCTATCAAGGGCAGGAGTGCCAGAGATTTTCGCGACCGAATAGGAATCGTCCTTCAATCAACCTCAGACGCCGGCGATCTCACCGTAAGTGAAACTTTGAATCATTTCAGCGGGTACTACTCAAAGCCACGCAAGCCTTCCGAAGTGATTGAATCCATTGGGTTAGGCGAGAAAAGCAACGCCCTCATTCATACTCTCTCAGGCGGACAGCGTAGAAGGTTAGACGTGGGGCTAGGAATTATTGGAAATCCCGAACTTCTCTTCCTGGACGAGCCAACAACTGGTTTTGATCCGGAGGCGAGACGATCTTTCTGGGAATTGATTCACGCCCTGCGAGAATCTGGCGCGACGATTGTTCTTACCACTCACTATTTAGACGAAGCCGAAGCACTTGCAGATCGAGTCGCAGTTATCAACGCTGGGCAGATTCTTGAAATTGCCACTCCGTCAAATCTTGGAGATCGCGCTACTTCCCTGGCACGCGTGCGCTGGGAAGCAGATGGAAAGATGCATGAAGAAGTCACAGATGCACCAACTGCTGTGATTGCTCGTCTATCAAAAGAATTTCCTGGAGAGATTCCAAAACTCACTGTATTGAGAGCAACTTTGGAAGATATTTATCTTGAAATGATCGGTGAAGTAACCGGGAGCCTCAAATGAATACACTTCCAACGACTCTGGCTCTTGGATTGCGTCGTGGCAAATTGGAAATTCGCCAATTCACCCGTCAGCGGGAGTCAGTGGTCTTCACCCTTCTCTTCCCTCTCATCTTGATGGCAATCTTCGGATCCGTGTTTAACGGTGAAATCGATTTCGGAGTTTCCTTTAGCCAGTACTTCCTTGCTGGGATGATCGCCTCCGGACTCGTCAACAGCGGATTCCAACAATTGGCTATCAACATACCAATGGAACGTGATGACGGATCCCTCAAGCGACTCCGTGGAACTCCAATGCCCGTAGCGAGTTACTTCATCGGCAAGACGATCCTTGTTCTCGCTAGCGTGACCTTCCAGGTTTTTTTCTTACTTCTAGGCGGACTGCTCTTCTTTGGAATCCATCTGCCGGCAACCTTCGAGAAATGGCTGATCTTCGCGGCACTTATCCTTCTCGGCACCGCTAGCTCAACGGCGCTGGGAATCGCTTTCTCTGTCGTCCCGAAAAGCGGAAGAGGCGCCTCCGCCGTGGTTTCTCCACTCGTAATAATCCTTCAATTCTTCAGTGGAGTCTTCTTTGTCTTCACCCAACTCCCTGACTGGATGCAGCAAATAGCAGCGATTTTCCCTCTTAAATGGCTCTGCCAGGGCATCCGCTCGGTATTCCTTCCCGAAGCCTTCGCGCAGAGCGAGGTCGCGCACTCTTGGGAGACGGGCAAAACTCTCCTCATACTACTTATCTGGTTTGTCATCGGTCTCGTAATTTCAATTCGGACTTTCAAATGGGATCGAGAGTAGGGTCGCGAGCGCTGTCATTTTTCATTGCCAGCGCCGTGCTCCTTTCTATTCCTCTTGCTACTCCCGTTGCCTCTACAACCGCTATGGGGGCGACCACGAAAGCGACGCCAAAACCGACTGCAAAGGCAACCAAGAAGCCAGTAGTAAAGAAGAAAACCACGAGTAAAAAGTCGGCAAGCAAGAAGAAATATGTTAAAAAACGACGCGGTGTGACAGTCGCCCCCTCCCCAAAACCAGCCTGGCCACCCAAAGGATTTCGTGAGAACTCTCAGGTATACGCCAAAGTCCCCACTGCAAAAGAATTAGTCGGCATACTCTCTGCTACCAAGACTTTGGCAAGTCAAGTCAAGAAGTGCTCTACTTTCGCTTGTGGCGCGGTTCGAGTTGCCTCCGCCATGGGGTGCACATGGTGGGAAATTACCTCAACCGTTTCTGGACCAACCTCAGACGAAGATCCGACATTGAGGCCACTTGGCGCACTGCGCACAACCGCCGAAGGTACAAAACCAAAACAGGTTGTCACCATTTTATTAATTAGTAAAGAACTTCTTAAACCTGATGTTACGGTGAGTGGAATCAGCGTCAATTGTTATCACTCACCAGTCACCGGTCGAGTTCCATCAAATTGGTACGTCGCCAACACTCCAACTCCCACGCCAGCATCAAGTGCAAGCATCTCTCCAAGTATTTCGCCCAGCCCAGAACCGACGAGCTGATTAATTTATTACCTAGTCTTATCCACTTCTACCTAGTTGCCCCAGGCACCCAGAGCTGATCACCGAGTTCCTTATTGGCGCTCCGCGCGAGAACGAAAAGTAAATCAGAGAGTCGATTGAGATACTTTGCAGTGAGGGGATTCACTCCAGCTCCAAAGGAATGAATCGCCGCCCATGTCCGTCGCTCTGCGCGACGGGTGACAGTCCGTGCCACGTGCAACAAGGCTGCAGCGGGTGTCCCGGAAGGCAGGACGAAGGACCTAAGTGGTTCGAGTTCTTTGTTATAGAAATCAATACGATCTTCAAGGTAGGTGATTTGCGATTCCAAAACTCGCAACGGCTCAAATGCCGGCGAATCCACAACAGGGGTACAAAGGTCAGCACCCACATCAAAAAGATCATTCTGGATTCTGACAAGAAGTGCGGTGAGATCCGGCGAAAGTTGGCCCATGGCCAGTGCTACGCCAATTGAGGAATTAGCCTCGTCCACAGTGGCGTAGGCTTCTAGTCGAGGATCATTCTTTGATGTTCGACTCATATCTCCGAGAGACGTAGTGCCGTCATCGCCAGTTTTCGTGTAAATCCTCGTCAAATGAACCATGGGTAAAGCCTAATAGGACAAGTTACGATGGGCCTACTGTCGGGCCTCTGCCCTACAAGCGAGCGTTTGATCCAGTGGAAAGGGGGCCTTTTGTCCGAACGACTGCGCATTGTCGGGGGTGCCAGGCTCCACGGAGAGGTCTCTGTCTGCGGCGCCAAGAATTCTGTCCTCAAACTCATGGCAGCGACATTGCTCGCCCCCGGAAAGACCACGATCAGCAATGTTCCAGAAATTGCCGACGTTGACATCATGGCCGACCTGCTTACGCGCCTGGGTTGTACAGTCACGCGCGCAGAAAATTCGGTAACCATTAACGTCCCACAGACTCCAGGGCACCGAGCTGACTACGACCTTGTTCGTAAACTACGCGCCTCAATAAATGTTCTGGGTCCGTTGGTTGCCCGCCTCGGCGTCGCGGAAGTTGCACTGCCTGGCGGAGATGCAATCGGGTCACGGGGATTAGATTTTCATCTGCGCGGGCTCGAAATGCTTGGAGCCACAGCTCATATTGAACACGGATATGTTTTTGCGTCGGCGCCAGATGGACTCAAAGGCGCAGAACTCTCTCTTGAGTTTCCAAGCGTTGGGGCGACTGAAAATCTCCTCACTGCCGCTGTTCTGGCATCTGGCACTACGGTCATTGAGAACGCTGCGCGCGAACCGGATTTTGTCGATCTCGGTGAATTTCTCATCAGCATGGGAGCAAAGATCGAAGGATTGGGTACGCCGACTCTCACGATTCATGGTGTCAAGGAATTGCATCCAACCAATCACGTCACCATTCCAGATCGAATTGTGACTGGCACTTGGGCCTTTGCAGCTGCGATGACAAGAGGCGACATCACGATCCACAGAGGACGGGCCACGGATCTTGCATTGCCACTGGAAAAACTTGCCTCCGCCGGTGCAATCATTACAACCAGCGCGGACGGCATCCGAGTGCGCATGGAGGGTCGGCCAAAATCCATAGATGTAGCAACACTTCCGTACCCAGGTTTTCCGACGGATCTTCAACCGCTCGTAATCTGCCTCAACGCCATCGCGGATGGAAACGCAATTGTGACTGAAAACGTCTTTGAAGGACGGTTCATGTTCGTAAACGAACTGGTTCGACTCGGAGCACAGATCAATGTCGATGGGCATCACGCTTCGGTCCACGGCATAGAAAGGCTCTCAGGTGCGCCTGTGGCCGCCACCGATATCAGAGCCGGCGCAGCACTCGTTATTGCCGGTCTGGTAAGCGAAGGAATCACAATAGTTGAGGATTCTTTCCATATTGATAGAGGCTATCCAAATTTCCCCGAACAACTTCGAGCCCTTGGCGCGGATGTCACTAGAGAAAGCGTAGATTGAGACCAATGTCAACGACCATAAATCCTGACCGCAACTTAGCCCTTGAATTAGTACGCGTAACCGAGACCGCAGCATTGGCTGGTTCGGCATGGGTAGGTCGCGGA
This sequence comes from Candidatus Nanopelagicaceae bacterium, assembly GCA_041659345.1. Lineage (GTDB taxonomy): Bacteria > Actinomycetota > Actinomycetes > Nanopelagicales > Nanopelagicaceae > QYPT01. The sequence goes on from JBAZYI010000034.1 coordinate 16,645, forward strand.
GATAAGAATCTGGCGGACCACGCCGCAGTAGAAGCCATGCGCGAACGCATCAATACCGTTGATATGGCTGGGATTGTCGTCATTGGCGAAGGTGAAAAAGATCATGCGCCCATGCTCCACAACGGAGAAGCCGTTGGTAATGGTCTAGGTCCTAGGTGCGATGTTGCGGTGGACCCCATCGATGGCACATCTCTTACCGCAAATGGAATGAGCGGGGCGATCAGTGTCATCGCCCTTTCCCCTCGCGGAACCATGTACGACCCATCCGCAGTCTTCTACATGAATAAAATGGCAACGGGCCCAGATGCGGCCGACGTCATTGATATAACAATTCCTCCAGCCGAGAACGTCCGAAGAGTTGCCAAAGCAAAGAAGATTTCTGTCAGCGATGTCACCGTTGTTGT
>JBAZYI010000035.1:0-16688 GCA_041659345.1 Candidatus Nanopelagicaceae bacterium
TAATGAGATGTCTTTGGGACAGTTCAATCCTCGCTCGGCAAAAGTGGCTAAACAACCGAGGGCAATAAGGTCATTTGAGGCGACAATCGCCGTTACCGAATACTGGTCCAGCAATCGCCCTGAAGCGATGCGACCCTGTTCTTCATTGAAACGTGTTGTCTCCATGATGGCGGTGCTTTTGATTCCGTGGGAACGACAGGCGCGCAGAAATCCTGCCTTTCTCATGAGACCTGTTGTCGAATCTTGGGGGCCCGCAATATGTCCAATCGAACTATGTCCAAGATCGACTAGATGATTGACAGCCATTTCAATAGCTAGCTCGTCATCCAATGTCACCGACGGAACCTTTAGCCCCTTCACTGTGCGGCTTACAAGAACTACTGGCAGTCCCTCAGCCACTATCGATTGGATTGCGGGGTCACTTACCCGAGCAGTGGCGATAATAAATCCGTCTACGTGACGGTCCCTCATACTTTCTAGGAGGGTTAACTCGCGGATCGGACTGTCGTCAGAGTTTGCTAAGAGGGGTACGTACCCCATGGTGTCGAGTCCATCATCAATTCCACGGACCAGCGGTGGATAGAAAGGATTGGTGAGGTCGGGGATGAGAACCCCAACGGTCATAGACCGACTTGTTCGAAGAGCACGCGCCATTGGGTTGCCGCGGTAACCCATTTCTTTGGAAATTTCCAGAATCCGAGAAGCCGTCTCTCCATTTACTTTGCTCCGGGTTTCGGGATTGAGCGCCCGCGAGACCGTCGCCGCGTGAACCCCAGCGGCCTCGGCAACTTGCTGGAGGGTAACTGCGCGGTCAGCCATTTGGGGAAGTGTATATACCGGCTGTGATTTGGGATAGCAGGAGCAACTTCTCGAAGCGGGATTGACTTTGAGGCCAGTCTTGCCATAATTAATGCAATCGATTGTAAGGACGTGCCGATCTATGAAACATGCAACCCAGTTACAGGCCCCAGGTCACATGGGAGTCGATTACGAAGCAAGGGTTGATTTCGATCGCCTTCGTACGTATCGAATCGGTCGGGCGAAGGAAGCTCTGAACGCGAGTGAATGCGGCGCATTCTTGCTCTTCGATTTTTACAATATTCGGTACACGACCCAGACATGGATCGGCGGCGCGCTCGGAGACAAGATGACGCGTTACGCATTACTTACTCGTGACGGCGACCCGATGCTCTGGGATTTTGGATCTGCAGTTCGGCATCACCAGATGTATTCACCTTGGCTCAAGCCGGAGAATAATCGTCCTGGAATGCTTGGCATGAGGGGTGCGGTCGCACCGTCGGCAGGATTGATGGAATCAGCAGTTCGGGAAATCAAAGGACTGCTTGAGGATGCAGGTGTTGCTGGTATGCCTGTTGGCATTGATATCGTCGAGCCTGCCTTCCTTTTTGAAATGCAGCGCCAGGGCCTCATAGTCGTTGATGCTCAGCAGGATATGTTGGACGCTCGAGTGATCAAGTCCGGGGATGAAATCATGCTGCTCAATCAGGCAGCAGCAATGGTTGATGGTGTCTATCAAAATATTGTCGACGTGTTAAAGCCAGGTATCCGAGAGAATGAAATTGTTGCCCTTGCTAACAAGCGATTGTATGAAATGGGTTCGGATCAGGTCGAAGCTATCAACGCCATATCCGGTGATCGCTGCAATCCGCACCCTCACAACTTTACCGATCGAATTATTCGCCCCGGCGATCAAGCCTTCTTTGACATCATCCATTCATTCAATGGCTACAGGACCTGCTACTACCGAACCTTCTCGGTTGGCAGCGCCACTCAGAGTCAGCGCGATGCGTACACCAAGGCAAGGGAATGGATGGATGCAGCGATCAATACAGTTCGTGTCGGCGCCGGCACCGACGATATTGCGAGAGTCTGGCCGAAGGCCGAGGACTTTGGATTTGCCAGCGAATTGGCCGCTTTCGGTCTGCAGTTCGGACATGGCCTTGGATTGGGGTTGCACGAGCGCCCCATCATTTCGCGGTTGAATAGCCTTGATAATCCCATTGAAATCAAAGCAGGGATGGTTTTTGCACTGGAGACTTACTGCCCTGCATCCGACGGCGTTTCTGCTGCGCGCATTGAAGAGGAAGTCGTAGTGACTGATTCAGGTGTTCATATACTCACGAAATTCCCCGCGCAAGAACTATTTATAGCCAATGAGTACTGAAAAGGACTGCTGTTAATGCCAGAGAAGAAATCCGGCTTGCCGGGATTGAGGAGCCTTGACCACTTCGGTTTCACAGTTCCAGATTTGGAGCAGGCGAGGCAATTTTTAGTCGAGGTGATGGGTTGCGAGTACATGTACTCGCTTGGACCTTTTAAGCACGATGACGATTGGATGCAGGAACGCCTCAACGTTCATCCACGTGCGGTGATGGAGCAGTTGCATTTTTTTAAAGTTGGCGGGACTGCGATTTTGGAAGTATTCCAATACAGCGCACCTGACCAGCGAGAGATTCAGCCCCAAAACAGTGATATTGGCGGAAATCACATCGCGTTCTACGTTGAGGATATTGACGTTGCGGTCCAGTATCTAAAAGACCAGAACGTAGAGATTCTTGGAGAAATCTCCGTGAGTAAGAATGCAAGTGAAGGTCAACGCTGGATCTACTTCCTTGCACCGTGGGGAATGCAATTTGAACTCGTGTCTTATCCGAATGGCAAAGCTTGGGAGAAATGGTGACTCTACGAAATAAGCACAAGTCGACAGCACCGTGGTCGGAAATAATCACGACCGAGAGCGACTGGGATGTTGCAGATCCTAATCTTCTTAAAACAATGTTGGTTCAGATGGTGCTTGTACGTAATTTTGAAGAGTACCTGCTCGAACTGGCTGCAGCCGGACTTATTCACGGACCAGTTCATTCAAGTATTGGACAGGAGGGTGGCGCAGTTGGTTCCGCGCTCGCACTAGTTACGGCGGACACGGTTAACGGATCACACCGGGGACACCATCAATTTCTTGCAAAGGCAATCTCTCACATTGCAGCTGACGGGCTTGACCCGCTTGCCGATTTCTCTCCTCGGATTCAGCAGATGCTTCTACGAACTCTGGCAGAGATCTGCGGTCTTGATCGTGGCTTTAGCCATGGACGCGGTGGATCCATGCACCTGCAATGGAAAGAAGCGGGGGCGATGGGCACCAACGCCATAGTGGGCGGCGGCGTGCCACAGGCTGCCGGTTTTGCTTGGTCTCATCGACAGGCTGGAACGGACGCAGTATCGGTCACATATTTCGGTGATGGTGCAATCAACATCGGCTCCACTCTCGAAACTTTCAATCTGGCATCTGCATGGAAACTTCCAGTGTGTTTCTTTGTTGAGAATAATCTTTATGCAGTTTCTACTCACGTTTCGGAATCTACTGGCGAGCCTCGTTTGTCGGCACGTGGCCAGGGATTCAATATTCCCAGTTGGAAGGTTGATGGCATGAATCCTCTTGCTGTCTATCTCACCATGAAGGAGGCAGTTGCGCATATGCGAGCGGGCGATGGTCCGACTCTCATTGAAGCCGACGTTTACCGCTTCTTCCACCAAAGCGGAACTTTCCCTGGAAGCGCTTTTGGATATCGAAGCAAAGAAGAAGAAGCGCATTGGAAAGCCCGCGACCCAATTTTGCAGATTTCCACTCACTTAATACGTCGCGGGATTCTCGCTCAGTCAGATATAGACAATTTGATAGTTCGATCAAAACGTTTGATGGCCTCACTTGGTGATGAACTTCTTGAACCGCTTCCCGGAGGTACCCCAGAGCAGAGGCGCATTAAGCCGGCGGAATGGCCAGACCCTGCCTTCCGAGATTATGGTGTTCGCGGTGATCTGAGTGAATTTGATGGTGCTCGATTTGAAGAATTAGATACCTTCGCAGGTGAAATCGCTGAAAGAAAGTTTATTGACGTCGTTGCAGCCGTTATGGCTCGACGTATGGAGACTGATGATTCGGTTGTCGTGATGGGTGAAGATATCCAGCACCTAAATGGTGGCACCAATGGAGCGACTCGTGGCCTAAAAGAGAGATTTCCAGATCGTATTCTCGGCACTCCAATTAGCGAGAATGCCTTTACCGGCTTGGGTTGCGGCATCGCGATAGATGGTCGATACAAGCCCGTCGTTGAATATATGTATGCGGACTTTATGTGGGTTGCGGCGGATCAACTCTTCAACCAAGTGGCCAAAGCCAGACACATGTTCGGCGGAGATGGCGCTGTTCCGTTTGTTCTTCGCCAAAAAACAGCGATCGGTACTGGTTATGGCTCCCAGCACTCCATAGATCCCGCGGGCATGCTCGCAACCGCACCTGGACTTCGTGTAGTCGCACCCACGACGCCCTTCGACTATGTCGGATTGATGAATGCTGCCCTTCTTTGCAAGGACCCGGTTGTTGTGATCGAACACGTGGATTTATATTCCTCAAGTGGGCCAGGACCGGTTGATGATTTTGATTACTGCCTTCCAATTGGCAAGGCCGCTATCCGACGTAATGGATCAGAACTTACAATCATTTCTTACTTAGCGATGGTTCGTTACGTTCTCGAAGCAGTCGAACAATTCGGAGCAACCGATGCCGAGGTCATTGACCTTCGATGGCTCGACCGTGCGAGCGTCGATTGGGAAACAATTGGTAGAAGCATTATGAAAACAAAGAACGTGCTCATTGCGGAGCAAGGTTCCATAGGTACGTCATACGGTGCGTGGCTCTCAGATGAAATTTCACGTCGCTACTTTGAATTCCTAGAGACTCCAGTTGCGCGAGTGACGGGAGGAGAAGCCTCACCAAGCATTAGCAAGGTCTTGGAGAGATCATCTTTCGCACGCACTGAAGAAGTGGTTGTGGCTTTGGGTCAACTCTCCGTTGCAAGGCGTTTGGAGCGTCAGTAGTTGCGTTAGACGCTTTTCTTTACAGCTGCCGCAACTGCTTTCACCACATTCGGATCAAAGACACTTGGGACGATGAAAGAGGCGTTAAGTTGCTCGTCGCTGACACAGCCAGCAATTGCTTCGGCCACTGCGACTAGCAACTCATCCGTGATCTTATGGGCATTCGCGTCTAGCAACCCTCTGAAGATGCCAGGAAAGGCAAGCACATTGTTGATCTGGTTGGGTTGATCACTTCGGCCGGTTGCGACAACCGTCGCATGTTTACGAGCAAGAACTGGATCAATTTCAGCATCCGGATTTGCTAAGGCAAAGACAATCGCATCTCGACCCATACCTGCTATGTCAGATTCCTTCAGAATATTTGGAGCACTTACTCCAATGAATATGTCAGCTCCCTGTAATCCTTCGGAAATCGTTCCTGAGAAATCGGTTGGGTTGCTATGGTCTATAAACCAATGACGCTCCGGATCTTTAGTCACGGTACCGCTATGAATGGCACCCTTGGTATCAAAGGCGATTATGTTCTTTGCCCCACTAATCGTGAGCAAACGGGCAATAGCTGTTCCTGCAGCTCCTGCGCCGCTCATAACAATTTTGCACTCAGAGAGTTCTTTCTTTACTAATTTCAATGAATTTCGCAATGCTGCAAGTACGACAATCGCAGTCCCGTGTTGATCATCATGGAAAACTGGTATGTCGAGGAGTTCGCGCAAGCGCCTTTCGACCTCAAAGCACCTCGGGGCGGAAATGTCCTCTAGGTTTATTCCACCGTACACAGGAGCAATCAATTGCACGGTGCGGACAATTTCATCGACATCTTGTGTATCCAGGCAGACGGGCCATGCATCAACATCTCCAAAGCGCTTAAATAACGCCGCTTTCCCCTCCATTACAGGAAGCGCCGCGGCGGGTCCGATATTTCCAAGACCTAATACCGCCGAACCATCAGTGACGACAGCAACTGTGTTTCTCTTAATCGTCAATCGACGAGCATCAGATGGGTCATCCACAATGGCTTGACAGATACGAGCGACGCCTGGGGTATAAGCCCGGGAGAGATCATCACGTGTCTTCAATGGCACTTTGGATTGAATTTCAATCTTTCCACCAAGGTGGAGAAGAAATGTCCTGTCGCTGACTTTTCGGACCGAGAGTCCAGGATGAGCGCTGATCGCCTTTGTGATCTCTTCTGCGTGTTCGGCATTAATCGTGTCGCAGGTGACGTCCACAACCACGCGTTCGAGCAATGACTCCACAACATCTAAGGCCGTGATTGTCGCTCCAGCTTTTGTGATTGCTGCCGTTGCTTCCGCGACAGGTTGTGCCGAAGGTGCACCTTCAATTCGAATTGTTATTCCGTATCCAGGACTAGTCGATGCCATTTTTATACAACTCCATAAAGTCGGTCGCCCGCGTCACCAAGACCCGGAACGATGTAGCCATTATCATTGAGTTTCGTATCGAGGGCTCCAGTAACAATTGTTATTGGTACTTGCGAGTTCTCAAACGCTTGCTCCATATGAGCAATTCCTTCGGGTGCCGCGAGAATGCAGATCGCGGTGATATCTGTTGCTCCCAAATCGATTAAGTAATTGATGGCTGCCACTAGCGTTCCACCTGTTGCCAGCATTGGATCAAGAACGAAGCACTGTCTTCCAGATAAATCATCGGGAAGCCGATTGGCATATGTGCTGGCTTCCAAAGTCTCTTCATTTCTAACCATTCCAAGAAATCCAACCTCGGCAGTTGGGATCAAGCGGACCATTCCTTCCAGCATTCCAAGCCCTGCACGGAGAATTGGCACGACGAGCGGAGTTGGACCCGCCATCTTGATACCTTGCGTGAGTACAACTGGCGTTTTCACCACAACAGTTTTGGTGCGAACATCGCGCGTCGCCTCGTATGCGAGCAACGTCACAAGCTCCTCAACGAGTCTTCGAAAGGTTGGAGAGTCCGTGTTCTCATCGCGTAAAAGAGTCAATTTGTGCGAAATAAGTGGGTGATCCGCAACGTGGACTTTCATGATCCCTACCTTACAGGGCTTTTCTTCCCGCGAAATGAGTGTCACTATGCAACCAGGGATACCCATGAAATAGGGAGGCCGCAATGACCCAAGATGACATCGCAGTGGCCGCCTGGCACGAGGACGGTCGTTGGACCCTTGCGCAACTCGACGATCCACATGATTTAGAACACATTATTGATCGATTAAAGAGTCAGCGCACGAATGGTGGGGCGATTGCGCTTCTGGCTATTGATGAAGAGTTCTTCATTGTGATTCGGGTCTTGGGATCCCACATAAGTATGTTTATGAGCGATGCAACATGTGCAATTGACTACGAGGTTGGTGCCAAATTTATTGAACTTGCCGATCTTCCATTTCCTGAGGAGGACGACGAACCCCTACCCACGGGTCACTTAGACATCCTGGCCGACCTAGGTTTGAACCATATGGAGATGTCGGCACTCTGCGACGATGCCGAGTTGTTCCCGGATGAACAATTGGATGCAATTGCTACTCGCCTCGGTTTTGGAGAAGAATTTCGTCAACTGGTTGACATCTGAGCATGCTCGAAAATGTGTGAGTTCCAGATTAAAAGAAAGAGCACAATCTGTCACCTCACACATTTTTCTCGCATTACAGTTGCTAAATGAACACCGAAGCTGCCATGCGGATAGCGATTGATCTCGCCAAGAGTTCGTCGATAAATACCGATGATGTTCCAGTGGGAGCGGTAATTCTGGATGCAAGTGGTGAGATTGTTGCCACTGGAACCAACGAGAGAGAGTTGCACGTCGATCCAAGTGGGCATGCGGAAATAGTCGCGATGCGTAAGGCAGCCACATCTCTTGAGAATTGGCGATTGGACGGCCACACCCTCGTGGTCACTCTCGAACCGTGTGCGATGTGTGCTGGAGCAATCGCTCAATCTCGGATGGCCAAGCTTGTTTTCGGCGCATGGGATGAGAAGGCTGGGGCAGTAGGTTCGGTCTGGGACATTTTGCGCGATCCCAGAGCGCTCAACAAAATAGAGGTCGTCTCCGGCGTCCTTGCACAGGAATGCGCGGAGATGCTGGTTACTTTCTTTCAGGAGAAGCGAGAAGGAAATTAGTTACGGTATCGTCACCCCTGGTGGCGTGTCCGAGCGGCCAAAGGAGCACGCCTCGAAAGCGTGTGTTGGGGAAACTCAACCGTGGGTTCAAATCCCACCGCCACCGCCAAAAACCTTCTTACTTAAATGATGATTCTTAAATAATGATTTCGTAAGACGGATTAAGAATTGTCAGCGAGCCCTCTGTCTCACCGACCATACCTTCGGCAAGTAGCTGCGATCCAACATCAAGGCCCGCAATCTCGCGTCGGCCGAGGAACTGCAAAGTGACTCCTCCAGTCTCATCCCAAATCTCTACTTCAACGATTGGCGCCGAGTCCCTTGGGGCGGTGCGGATTGAAGTTACTCGGCCCTTGACGTGAGCTCTATTTCGCCAAGTGATCTTTCCGATGGGCAGGATTTTTTCTGAGTAGTGGCTTACTGGCTCGTTATTCTTAAAGGAAACAGCGCTCGCCGGTTTCAACTTTGGAACCGTTAGCGCTTCCTTCTTTGCCGATGCCGCTTCTGCTGGTGATGCGGGAGCGTGTGGTTCGTGAAGAACAATCTCTTTGTCGGAAATAATTTTGGCAACGTCAAAAGGAATAATTGTGGCAACAACGCGTGGGAGTTGGGAGATCGGGCGGGCGATTTCTTCAGCCGTCTGGTCGTGAAGTAATTTTCCAAGTAAGGGAGCATATGACCGACGTGGGAGTAGGAGAGTTAGTTCAACGTCTTGTGAAGCCGTTGAACGGATCGCGTAATCCATAGCAGCATTCGGTAAACGGCGATCTGGGCAATCTACTAATTCAAGCATGACGTCATTAAGTGCGTGGGTTGCTTGCCAAGCCTTTTTGATTTCCTCTGCACGTTGATCGTCAATGACAAAGTGAACTGCGGAAAGAGAATGAGGATTGAGACTCCTTGCATATCGAACAGCACCCACGGTTGCGACATCAACGCTATCTACAAGAATGGTCACATCGTGACGGCTGATAGTTGTCGCTCGTGACTCTTCGCTTTTCAAATTAAGAGCTGCTTGCTCGCGTTGATATTGGTGGTTGAGGCGAAGCAGTGAATAGACGGCGATGGGAGCAATTGTGATTACCAGCCATGCACCTTCAGTAAATTTGACAATAGCGAAAACGATTACGACGATAAGCGAAATGCCGCCAGCCAGGCCATTAATAAATATCTTGAGTTTCCAGCTACCTAGGCGATGTCGGAAGGCGTGTTTTGCCATTCCGAATCCTGCCAGGGTAAAGCCTGTAAATACACCCAGAGCATAAAAGGCGACGAGGCGATCTACACCTGCACCCGTGATGAGAACCAGAACCATGGCCGAACTTGCGAGGAAGATGATTCCGTTTGAGAACGCGAGACGATGTCCACGCTTTGTGAGCTGGTGTGGCAAGTATCCGTCGGTGGCGACGAAGTTACAGAGAATTGGGAAGGCGCTATAGGTTGTATTTGCCCCCGCGAAAAGAATTAACATTGTTGCTGTTTGGACAAAGATAAAGAAAATTTTCCCGCCAGGTCCATCTCCCAGAGCAGCTTTGGCAATCTGCGAAATAACAGTCGGAGTTCCAGTTTCAAATGGCATTGCGTGAATTTTTTGGGCGAACCAAGAAACACCAAGGACTAAAGTGCCTAAAATAGAACTCATGATGACGAGAGTCCGACGTGCATTTCGGGCTTCAGGGACTTTGAAGAGAGCAACCCCATCTGAGATCGCTTCCAGTCCTGTAAGGGATGATCCGCCATTTGCGAATGCCCTTAGGAGAATAAAGATGGCGCTGAAAGTGAGCAAGCCTTGCGCCTCACCGATTGGGTACGTGCCCGGCACGTCAGTAGAGAGGACGGGAAGGGTGTCGTTAAACACTCTATAAAGTCCAGTAATGAATACCACGGCCATAGCGCCAACGAATAGATAGGTCGGCATTGCGAAAGACTTCCCTGCTTCTTTGACACCCCTTAGGTTGCCATAGGTAATGAGCGCGATGATTCCCAACGTCATATACACCTTGCCAGGATGCAAGGAGGGGAAAGTTGAAATGATCGCTGCCACACCTGCGGCTGATTGAATGGCGACCGTAACAATGTAATCAAGCATGAGGGCAACCGCAGCAACAACCGACATTCCTGGGCCAAAGTTATCTCTCGTGACAATGTACGCACCACCAGTTTTGGTATAGACCTCAATAACATTGCGATAACTGAGCGTTATGATGGTCAGAATCCCGATGATGACCGCTGTCATCGGCATCATGAGCGCAAACGAGGCCAATCCGAAAGCAGGCAGAAGAGCGATCAGGATCTGTTCGCTGCCATAAGCAGATGATGAGATGCAGTCTGAGGAAAGGATCCCCAAGGCGTACCTCTTGGCTAAGCGCTGGTGTCCGAGAGTGTGGCGGTTAAGCGGATTTCCCAAAAAAAATCGCTTGATTTTATACATGAAGGGGTCTTTGAGGTGTGCATGCTCCTGCAAGGCAACTGGGGCGGGAGCATCATCTATCCAGGATTTAGGCACTGTCTCTCCCCTGGTAATTGTTTACGTTGCTCGGCAGCGGGTCAGAGCGGGTCATTGCGCTAATCCTAGATTGGTTTTAATTGCTTTGTTCACTCTAGGCGACTGACTCTCTGAAGGACTCTCCTTGAGCGGGCGGGTATGCTCGACCCATGAGAACACAGCTATATATCGATGGAAAATGGGTTGATGGCAGCGGGAAAATGCCGGTTTATGACCCAAGTGATGGATCTGTCATTGCCGAAGTCGCCACTGCTGGCGAGGCCGAAGTTGAAGCGGCGATAGCGGCAGCGCATCGCGCGCAACCAGAATGGGCGGCCACTGCCCCTCGATATCGGAGCGAACTTCTACGTAAGGCATTTGAACTGATGACCGCCGAGAGCGACATGCTCGCCGAACTTGTCTCGCGCGAAAACGGAAAAGTCTTCTCGGATGCCAAGGGCGAGGTTGCCTACGCCGCAGAATTCTTCCGATGGTTTGCTGAAGAGACCGTTCGGGTTCCTGGAGATTTCCGCAAGTCCCCAAGTGGCGACAAGCGAATCCTCGTCACGCACCAACCAGTTGGTGTTTCACTTCTCATCACGCCATGGAATTTTCCAGCAGGTATGGCTACTCGAAAAATTGGTCCTGCGCTCGCGGCTGGTTGCACAGTAATTCTCAAACCCGCCGGTGAAACACCTTTAACCGCGCTAGCGATCGTCGACATTCTCGAACGAGTGGGCGTTCCAAAGGGTGTCGTTAACCTCATTCTTCCAAACCCGGTCGGACCACTTATAAGCAAGATTCTCCACGATCCTCGCGTTAAGAATCTTTCCTTCACCGGTTCAACCGAGGTCGGTCGTGTCTTGCTCCGAGAGGCATCCGATCAAGTGATTCGCTGTTCCATGGAACTAGGTGGCAATGCGCCCGTACTGGTTTTTGATGATGCAGATATTCCAACCGCGATTGAAGGTTTAATGGTCGCCAAGATGCGCAATGGTGGAGCGGCATGCACCGCGGCGAATCGTGTCTACGTGCAACGATCGATCGCTAAGGATTTCACAGCAGCCTTTACCAAGGCGATGTCTGAGTTGGTCATGGGACCTGGAATGGCCAAGGGCGTAAATTTAGGCGCAAGTGTTTCCATGAAAGAGCGGAACAAAATTGCCGACCTCGTTGCCAATGCTGTCAGTAGCGGAGGAAAGATTCAGACTGGTGGAAAACTTCCTGAAGGAGTTGGCGCTTTCTACCCCGCGACCGTTTTAACAGTGGAGAAAGACAACGATATTCTCAACCACGAAGTCTTTGGTCCGGTTGCTCCAGTCGTTATTTTCGATACCGATGCAGAGGCAATAGCGCTCGCAAATAACACGGACTTTGGCCTTATTTCCTACGTGTTCTCGGGCGATCTTGCTCGTGCGATCCGCGTGGCTGAAGCGATGGAATCTGGAATGGTCGCAATCAACCGCGGAGTTATTTCAGATCCTGCAGCCCCATTTGGTGGAGTGAAGCAGAGCGGACTCGGTCGCGAAGGTGGATTCGCTGGAATTCACGAATTCCTTGAGACCAAGTACATCGGCGTCCAGATCTAAAGTTTCGTTCACGATTACTCATGGTTTTTATGACGCAATGAGGAACGTAAACGACAGAGTGACGATTGCGGCTAAAAACCATGAGCCGTCAACGGTTTGGAATAGGTTTATCGACGTCGATCCCAAGCACCAGGTTGATCAATTGCGCGCTTTATTTTTGTTGGTAGTCCACCAGAAGCGATCTGACTTAGGTTGACCTCTTCCAACACTTCTCGAAGCGAAACCCGTACTGCAATCCAAACTTCCTGCAGATGAGATGCTGGACCCTTATATGAGACATCTTCTGGACGCTCGCTGCGTACAGCAGCAAGTGGTCCATCAAGTGCTCGTATTACATCCGCCACACTTATCTCCTTGGGAGCTCGGCATAATCGGTAACCACCATTGGGGCCACGATGGCTCTCAATGATTCCCGCTTGGCGTAACTGACGCAGGATGCTCTCCAAATATTTAGTCGGGATTTCTTGGCTATGTGAAATCTGTTCGGTCGTGGCAAGCAAGCTGCTGTCTTCCTCGTAGACCTCAGTGAGATACAAAAGCGCGCACATTCCATAATCTGTGGCAGCTGAGATATTCATGGATGAATTGTGCCCGCGTAGAGCGCGCTAGGGGCAGAACATGGTCCCTGGCGGGCGTGTCGTTCCCTAAATGCTACTATCCCTATATTCTATATCGACTAACTAGGGATTAGGAGCATCACACATGCATATTAGGCAACGGAAGCTAATCATAAGTTTTATCGCAGGTGTCGCGCTGATCATGTCCAATTCGTCGGCTGATGCGGTACCAAAATTGGCAAAACTAAAAACAGCCAAAGTTGTTCGAGTTGGTTTCTTTACCAATGTGACACATGCTCCCGCGATGATTGCGCAGGAGCGAAATTTCTTTCAAAAGTACCTCAAGGCTGATGGAACCAACATTGAATTCGTGGCCTTTAATGCTGGTCCAGCCGCGATTGAGGCAATGAAGGGCGGTGCAATCGACATAACCTATATTGGACCAAGTCCATCAATTAATGGTTATGCAAGTACCAAGGGCTCATTATTACGGGTCGTATCCGGATCAACTTCTGGCGGTGCCGAATTCGTTGTAAATCCGTCGATTAGCACAGTGGAGGATTTAAAAGGAAAGAAATTTGCAACGCCCCAATTGGGTAATACCCAAGATGTCGCAATTCGTGCCTGGCTTAAGGGTAAGGGGCTTTCTACAAGCATTACTGGCGACAGTGATGTAACGATAATTCCAACCGAGAACGCTCAAAGTTTAGTCCTGTTCCAACGTGGAGACATCGATGGCGCTTGGTTACCCGAGCCATGGTCATCTCGCTTGGTTATCGAGGCTGGAGCGAAGGTATTCCTCAACGAGAAGACATTATGGCCAAAGGGCCAATTTGTAACCACGCAAATTATTGCATCAACCGATTTTCTAAAGAAATATCCAGGTACCGTGCGTTCATTAATTCGCGGACACCTTGACGCTATTGATCTAGCAAATAAAAACCCTCTTCAATCTCAAGACGATGTACAAAAACAGATTGAAAAATGGACAGGAAAGCGCCTTCCCGATGCAGTAATGACTCGCTCGTGGAGCAATCTGACATTTACGGCGGATCCAGTATCAAGTTCGCTTAGCAAGAGTGCAGACGATGCTGTAGAAATTGGCTTGCTCACAACTCTTGGATCTCGAGGACTATCTGGTATCTATGATCTTCGCCTACTCAACAGTCTTTTAACTTTTAAGAAGGCAAAGAAAGTTTCTTCCCAGGGTCTGGGACTGCAGTAAATGAGCGTCCGAGTGGTTGATGTAACTCTTTCTTCAGTTACAAAGCGCTTTGGGGAGAAGGAGTCACCAGTACTTGAAAACGTCAATTTAGAAGTGGGGCGTGGTGAGTTTGTAGTGCTGGTGGGAGCATCAGGCTGTGGCAAATCAACGTTACTCAATCTGATTAGCGGACTAGATGTGGCTACTGCGGGTGTGGTAGCCACATCTGCTCGTTCCACACTCATGTTCCAGGAATCAGCGCTCATGCCCTGGCTGAGTGCGGGTCAAAATGTGGAACTGGCGCTTCGTCTCCGAGGATTCAATAAAGAGGACCGAATCGCAAGGGCCGAAGAGTTGCTTGCAAAGGTAAATCTCTCGAATGCATATGGAAAGAGACCTCACGAATTGTCCGGTGGTATGCGTCAGCGAGTGGCAATCGCAAGGGCCTTGGCTCAAGAGACGCCAATCTTGCTCATGGATGAACCATTTGCGGCCCTAGATGCGATTACTCGCGATCTACTTCACGATGAATTGATCAGACTTTGGCAAGAGAATGGTCTGACGGTTGTATTTGTTACCCACAATGTTCGGGAGGCGGTCCGCTTGGGCCAGCGGGTACTTCTCATGTCTTCGAGGCCAGGGAAATTCATAAAGGAGTGGAAAATTGAATTGATTGAGCCACGGCGCATAGATTCACCAGAAGTTGCCGTTCTCGCTCGAGAAATTACTGACGAACTACGGATGGAGATTAAACGACATGCCTAGCACTCCTCAGGAGCATTCGAGTTCAGATACCACACAAATAGAATTGGGACTTGACGCATTAGAAATCTCCAATGTTGCTGGTAGAAAGATCGGTGAGCGGGTACTTAAAGCGTTTTCGCCTTTGGTGGCACTATTTGTAGTTCTCGCAATTTGGCAGATTGCGATTTGGATGACAGATGTCCCCAATTACGTACTTCCATCTCCAGGCGAAGTGCTTATCGCCCTGCACACTCAGTGGAGTTCAGGAGCACTTCAGTCAGCTGTTATTCGGAGTTTCTCTCGTGGATTCGAAGGATTCATACTGGCGATACTCATTGCAACTCCCATCGGAGTGGTGCTGGGGTTGAATAGGACTCTACGAAATATCTTCGGGCCCATTCTCCTTGGCCTTCAACAACTTCCATCCGTGGCATGGGTCCCAGCGGCCATTATTTGGTTTGGTTTATCTCCAGCGACCATTTTCGCCGTGATCCTATTGGGTGCGACTCCGTCTATTGCGAATGGATTGATTTCCGGAATCGACCAGATACCACCTATCTATTTGAAGCTCGCTAAAGTTTTGCAGGCAAATCGAATTCAAAAGGTTCGCTTCATAGTTTTACCAGCGGCCGGGCCTGGCTACCTTGCCGGACTTGAACAAGGTTGGGCTTTTGCTTGGCGCTCATTAATGGCGGCCGAATTGATAGCCGTTTCCCCTGCACTCGGAATAGGAGTCGGCCAACTACTCGATGTGGGCCGCCAGCTAGGAGATATGTCCTTGGTGATTGGCGCGATCTTCATCATCATGTTCATTGGTGTATTCGTTGAGAAGGTTCTTTTCGCCCCCATCCGTCTGCGAACGCTGCGTGGACGTGGCTTTGTTTGAAAACCAATAATGGCGGAGGGCGAGGGATTTAAACCCTCGGTAGGTCGGCCTTCACACGCTTTCCAAGCGTGTGCACTCGGCCGGTATGCGAAACGTCTCCAGGAACAAGATATACCAAGAAGCAAAAGGACCGACTACCAATTACGGGGTGCCTATGTCTCGGTACGCCGAATGGCCTGGATACTTTCTTTGTATTGCCTCGGGCTCGAGAATTCGACCAGCAAACTGCTCCTTGTAGTGGGCTTGATTTGTTTCATGACGTGCATCAAGCTCCACACATACGGCTTTGAAATATCTATTAAATTCGCGTTCATTGTCGAACGCTATAATTCCAAACCAACGAAAGTGATTGGTTATTGGATCAAATCGGTGATGGAAGACGGCAAAACGCTTTATAGTCTCGTCATTGAGATCGACTTCTGCCATATCGTGCACCCACCTTCAATCTCGTGAACTGCATTCCCAAATCCAACTAAGTTTGATCCCACCCGGACTCTTCGAAGCTATCGCCCTAAATCCCCATACTCAAGATTAACTCAAGTTCCACAATTGAGGGAGGCGATTGTTTTGGATCGAGTTCGGCCTGCGTACTGCCACCTTCCCCCAATAATCGCCTTAGCGTAAGCGATTCCAAAGTAGCTGGTTTTTTCGTTGTTCTTACACCTCTCGTATGCATCTCCTATTTCGACTCGCAAGCCGGAGGATTCCGGAAGGTATTCTTTGGTCTTGAATCGCCTAACAAGATGATTGCCGAAAAGACCGGTCTTGTGGATTTCCAGAGTTAATGTAACCCGTTGCTGAGGGACATTACATATGGACCTGGCATTCACTTTTACATATTTAGTTTTGCGATGCTTGAGGAGCGAAGTTGAAATATGTGCATTGTCAATTTCTATGCGACAGGAAGCTTTGGGCGCTTTAGGACGGGCCGTTGCTGCGTTGGAGGGAGTTGAGAAAATTAAAGGAATGACTGCCAACAATGCGGCGAATAGTGCGATTGGGATGAAACTTCGAATTGAAAAAGTAGCCATGCCCGAGGATGACAAAATCCAAGGAAGCCCCGAGAAAGTTATCCACACGGAGGGAAAAACTGGCGGAGGATGTCCGAACCAGAAGGCTTCCTGTATTAGGCAGTGGTTCCACGTAAATAAGGGGCAGACAGATATGTGTGATTCAGCCGAAGCGATGAGAGCAAAGCTCTCGGAGCGGAGGAT
>JBAZYI010000036.1:0-16460 GCA_041659345.1 Candidatus Nanopelagicaceae bacterium
GGCTAATAGCCTGGAAGTACGATCGCCGCTGCTTGACCATGAAATTGTCGAATGGACTGCCTCTCTCCCGTCTTCTTTCAAGATTAAGGGGCGCCGGACCAAGTATTTACTCAAGGAGATTGCACGGTCACTACTCCCTGCAGAATTAATCGACCGTCCAAAGATGGGTTTTGCGATTCCAAGGGCCGACTGGCTGAGAACCGGACTTAAACCGATGACTTACGATCTACTGACTGATTCAACAGCACGCGACCGTGGTTGGTTCGTGCAGGTAGAGGTAGAGAAGGCCATTAAGCAACATATGTCAGGCCAGGATCGTGATTCGATAATCTGGCCGATGTTGATGCTCGAACTCTGGGCTAGGAATTGGCTCGATCGCTAAGAATTTCGAGATAAGAGTTCGGTATATAAATTTTGGTGATCCTTTACCAAGCGTTCAACACCGTATCTCTGCATGGTGTAGTCATAAGCCGCCAATCCCATATCTTCTCGAAGACTGGCATCTTCAATGAGTTCTCTAATTGCATTGACTAAGGATCGTACGGTGAGGTCGGTCAAGATTCCAGTCTCTTGATCAACAACAATTTCTCGCACTGAGCCAACATCTGTAGATACGACCGGTATTTTTGCCATACCCGCCTGAATGAGTGAGAGCGGAGTTCCTTCGTTATCACTTGTTAAAAGGACCATATCGGAAGCAGCGAGCACCGTTTCTATATCTTCCCGCCATCCCAGAAAAGTAACGGGAAGGTTTTCAATCGCGACTCGCTCTTGGCAATAGTTCAATAAATCTCCCGCGCCTGCAATTATGAAATGAACGGGGACGTGCTGATCTCGAATTTCCGCGACGACATCAAGGAAGCGATCTGGTCTTTTGATTTTTGTAATTCGGCCAATGAATGCGCAATATGTTTGCATAGGGTCAAGTCCTAGCGCTTCGCAGGCTTCCTCTCGAGATGGCAGAGGATTCAATTTAAGTCCCGGGGGCATCACGCTGAATTTCTTCTGCGTACCTATACCCACCTCGAGTAAATCATCCATTACTTGTTTACCAACAGCCAATAATCTTGTCGTGAATAACCCAAGAAATTTTTCGATGATAATCACGATGGCGGTCTTGCCTTTGCCAAAGTAACCGTGCAGCAAATGTCCGTGGTAGGTATGAATTCGCACGGAACGGCGGCCAGACAGTATTGAGGCTACGCGTCCGATGACGCCGGCTTTGGCCGTGTGTGTATGGATGATCTGCGGACGAAATACTCGAATCTCACGTATGACAAGTAGAAATGCCATGAAGTCAGCCTTGGGAGAAATGGACCTCCCTAACCCTTTTATTCGAGTGGCATGCACATCTGTCGCGACTGTCTCTAAATAGTCTGATTCGTCCTCTGCGCAGAATCCAGTTACCAATCGATGATCGAATTTCAATGGATCAAGGCCTCGCATCAAGCCCGATACCTGCACAGCAGGACCTCCGACATTCATTCGGGCTATAATTCGCATAACGCGAATGCGTTGATCTTGGTTTCTGGTCATAGGAGTATCTTGGCGCAAAACTTTGTATCCATGTGTACCGCCGATACCTTGACTCAGGCGGCAGCCAAATTAAAAAAGGGTTCGCTTGTAGCCTTTCCGACTGAGACGGTCTATGGCCTCGGTGCAGACGCGACCAATCAACGTGCGGTTGACCGACTCTACGAAGTCAAAGGACGTCCGGCAGACCACCCGTTGATTGTTCACATTAGCGCGATGGAAAAGATGGAAATTTGGGCGTGCGAAATTCCAACGTATGCAATTTCTCTCGCCCGTGACTTTTGGCCAGGACCTATGACTTTGATACTTCCACGAAGCGAAGTTGCAAAAGATTTCATCACCGGCGGGCAAGACACAGTGGGATTGAGAGTTCCCGCTCACGTGATCGCCCTCTCACTACTCAGTGCATTTGAGAAGATTGGGGGATTGGGAATAGCAGCGCCAAGTGCAAATCGATTCGGACAAGTCTCTCCCACGACCTCGGCCGCTGTTGAATCGGAAATCGGAAAGTATCTTGCCCCCCAGGACATCATTCTCGATGGAGGCCCCTCACTGGTTGGGGTCGAGTCAACGATTATTGATTGCACCGGTGAAGCACCGCGCATACTTCGCCCAGGTGCCGTGACGGAACCAATGATTGAAGAAAGTACCGGACTGGAAGTTGATCATTCCGATGCCGGCAATGTGAGAGTCTCAGGCTCACTTGAGAATCACTACTCCCCGAAGGCGAAAGTGATTATTGGTGCTCTCGCCGAGGCCGGCGAAGGTTTCATCGCCCTCTCAACGATCGCCACGCCAAAAGGCGCTATCCGTCTGGCATCTCCCAAAAATACGCAGGATTACGCGCGGGTGCTTTACGCAGCTCTGCGCGAGGGTGATGATCGAGGGTTGGAGAAGATTGCGGTTCTGACTCCCGCGGGTGACGATCTCGCGATTGCAATTCGCGAC
The DNA here is from genome assembly GCA_041659345.1 of Candidatus Nanopelagicaceae bacterium. Taxonomy (GTDB): domain Bacteria; phylum Actinomycetota; class Actinomycetes; order Nanopelagicales; family Nanopelagicaceae; genus QYPT01. The sequence goes on from JBAZYI010000036.1 coordinate 2,482, forward strand.
CGCCTCCTCCGGGCTTCCCGCGGACGGGGACAGTAGTAAAACAGGCTACGATTTGCCCGTTGCGTTTGATCATGATTTGTTGATCTTGGGTGGCGAGGGCCTCTAGCTCAGTCGGTAGAGCAACGGACTTTTAATCCGTGGGTCGACGGTTCGAGCCCGTCGGGGCCCACTTTTCTCGTATATTACTCCACCAGTTCCTTGACACATCTCTTCTGTTTAAGGAGATCTGGGTTAAATAGCGAATTGCTGATTTAGTTTCTGTGCGGAGCGGGTTTGGTTACCTGTGGTCGTTCGCCATCAAAACGAAGTGGCAGACCAGGCACAACCTTTACCGCGGTTGAGTTGTCGGGGTAGTCGATGAGAACCCCCATCGACTTCGCCTGCTCGTCAGTAAGCATCTCTTCGGGTTGGAGTACCTCCTCGGCAGGCACCCCAGATTCGCAGAGAACGTCAACCCAGTAGGAGGCTGGGTGCAAGGAAAGGCCCTTCTCGATTTCAGTCTTGAGCGCAGAGGCATTCTTCACGCGTTCCATATTTTCTCGATACTGTGGATCCTCGATGAGTTCGACGTGACCAATGGCTGCGCAAAGTTTTCCAAAGATCGCATTGCTGCCCACCCCTATACAGATATTGCCCTGCCTGGTCGAGAAAATTCCGTACGGCGAAAATGCCGGATGCCCGCTACCGGAACGAATGGACGCATCGCCCGTCAACTCATAAGCAGCGATGTGATAACTGACCCAACTCGCCCCCGTCTCATAGAGAGAAGTCTCTACAAGTGAGCCATTGCCGGTGCGATCTCGTTTTACGATTGCCGCAAGAATTCCTAAAGCAAGCCAAGTCCCTGCGCCTAAATCAAGAATTGAGACTCCTGCGCGAACTGGTGGACCATTACGTTCGCCAGTGACATTCATAATTCCTGTGCGGGCTTGCAAAGTGGCGTCATAACCTGGCCATGAAGATGACGGACCTTGGGCTCCGTATGAGGATAGATTGCCAATGATCAATCGCGGGCGTGATTTCATGAGCTCTGAAGGCGTGAGTCCGAATTTCTCCAGCTGGGCTGGAAGGAAGTTTGTGAGAAAGACATCACACCCATCGAGAAGTTCTTGGAGTTTTGAAATGCCATCGGGGGTTTTGAGATCTACTGTAATAGCTTCTTTATTGCGATTAACAATGTGGAAATATGCTGATCGATCTCCCTCTACGGGTGACATGAATCTCGCGGGATCTCCTTTGGGAGTCTCGATCTTGAGGACCTCCGCACCGAGATCACCAAGGACTGTCCCACCCCAAGGTCCTGCAATATTAGACGTTGCATCGAGGACTCTTATTCCTGCGAGAGGTAACTCCGAATTCACTGTATTCCCTTCGTTGAACTCGCTCTGTGAAGGGTACCAAAATCGTTTCCAAACCTCACATTTGCTCTCTGCGAGGGCCACGTATTTCTCTAAACTATTTGAAACCCTGAGTAATGATCATAAATATTGCAACCAAAACCACAAGAATTGAGAAGGATCTCTGTAAGGTTTTTGCAGGTAAATGCGTAGCCAATGGTGTTGTCACAAATGATGCTATGACCGCCATTGCCGTAAATACCAAAATACTTTTCCATGGGACCAAATCCCAATATTGAACACGAAGTGAGAGGGCAATAATCGAGTTCATGGTTATTGCCACTAGTGAAGTTCCGACAGCCAATCTGAGTTTGATCCCAAGGACGAGAACTAGTGATGGAACTATTAGGAATCCTCCGCCTATTCCAAGCAGGCCCGTTAAAACTCCCACAGCGGAAGCAGTTAGGACCACCAAGGGCCAGGATGCCCTAGAGATTTCCTTCTCTGAGACTTGGTGCCGCCACATACCGAAGGCGGCAGCAAACATGAGGAATGCAAATGTAAATATGAGTGCTCGATCAGAGAAGTATTCGACAAGATGTGAGCCAAGGAAAGTGCCAAAGATGCCTAGTAAACTAAAAGTGATCCCGACTCTTATATCTAAATTCTTTGTTTTTAATCTTCGCAAGGCGCCAGAGAGTGCAGCCGCACCAACGATCACCATTGAAGACGTAGTCGCGGCAGTCGTTGAAAGACCCATCACTGCTATAAGGCCAGGAACTGCAAGAATTGCTCCGCCTGCTCCCACCATACCTAGGACTGAGCCAATAAACGTGCCGAGGATCAATCCTTCTAAAATCAACACTTAAGCAACTCTAGGGTTGCCTGAATCAGAAACCATGGGCAAACCTGCACCATGCCAAGCTTGCATGCCGCCAACCATGTTGTAAATGTTTGTTCTGGTTGGAGCCAGGGCATCGCATACTCGGCCCGATCGATTGCCGGATCTGCAGATGAATATGAGTGGTTTGTCACTTGGCAATGTTGCTGCGTTGAAACTACTCAATGGATTTGTAATGACACCCGGTGCTCTTCCTGCCGACCATTCGTCAGGTTCTCTGACATCTACTCCATAAGCGTCACCGCGACGGATCATCTCAGCTGCTTCCTGCGGGGTAAGGGTCTGAGTCATTCAGGCGCTTTCCTTTACATCAGAAGGTGCAACAGGTCCAGCATCAGCATGTCCAGTAACGATATTTAATGATGCCACATTCAGGCACTTGTCGTAAGACTCGTTAATAAGAACTGGCTTATGGCCGGCGGATTCCAAAATGCCCAGTGAACCTGCGGCACGGTATGCGCCAGCGCAGTGCACCCAGATCTCTTTTCCTTCTGGCAACTCAGTGACCCGCATTGCTAATTCATGGAGTGGGATGTGCACGGTGCCCTCAATGTGAGAGGCATTGCGTTCACTGTTGCGACGAACGTCAAGGACAAGGATGTCGGGATTTTTTAGTGCTTCCGGAACATCATTAAACGTGACTTCTCTGTTTGTGCCAAGGCCTGGAGTCTCTCTCAGGTCACTCACGGTTGCACCGTCCGGGCGATCAATGCCGATGCGCACCAGTTCGCGTTGCGCGGTGGAGATGTCCTCTCTTTTGTCTGAGAACAACATCAATTTCTCTCCATACCGAAATATCCAACCAAAGTAGGTGGCAAAAGATCCGTCTAATCCAAATGAGAGCGAACCGGGGATATGTCCTTGAACGTAAGAGTTTTTAGATCGGAGATCCAGAACCCACGCTCCTGCCTGGGCGGCCCTGCGTAATTCATCGGTAGACATGGACTTGAGTTCGGAGAGATCAATCGGTCCCGGACCTGCAATATTGGCTGGGCCCATATGTTTGTAATAAGCGGGGTAGGCATCAAGGCCGGCAAGCGTCTCTGAAATAAATCTCTCTTTATCTAGGAGCAATGCTGGATTAGTGCGTTTTTCGTCAGCTAGTGTGGATGAATCTCCGCAGGTTGAAGTGGCTGCGCAGAACGATCCAAAACCGTGGGTCGGATGAACGCTCGTCCCATCTTCAAGTAGGTCGACAATCCGATGTGCGCTTCCATACTGCAGCCCTGCAAGAGTGGCCGCCTGATCCCAACCAAGTAAATCTGGCCTGCCGGTTGACCCATGCAACATAGAACCACCGGTAAAGATCCCTTGCGCACCATTGTCAGGAGTTAACAAAACATAAGACATGTGAGTAAAAGTGTGACCTGGTGTGTGTAGAGCCTTAATGGCAAAGTCGCCCACATTTACAATTTCATGATCTTTAACGCCTTGACGACTAAAATTCACCTTGTCTTCGGCGCTCGTGATGTATCTGGCACCGTATTTCTGCGCTAGGACCAATCCGCCAGTGACGTAATCGTTGTGCATATGGGTTTCGACTACCGCGCCAATCTGCACCCCCTCGGCTCTAATGATTGCCTCTACGCGATCGATATCTCGCTGCGGGTCAACCACGAGAGCGGTCTTGCCATCGTGGGCAATATATGAGCGATCTCCCAGGGTCGGGGTATCTAGATTGATGATCTTCAGTGTCATGTGTAAATCCTCCTATATAAATCGTAGCATACCCCCTGGGGTATGCTACGATTCGCGACCTAAGCAACTCTTCAAAAAAGGAGAAAGAAAATGTGTTCAAGAGCTACGTGTCATCTCTGCAAGAAGCCAACCTGGTCAGGCTGCGGCGGTCATATTGAAGACGCGCTATGGGGCGTACCGGAGCAGGATCGTTGCAGCTGTTAATTCAGGAGTCAGAGCAATTGAAAATGTATTCGTCCATAACTAACGAAATAGATAGGGAACGGTAAGAAAATGTGCAGCAGAACAACATGTCGAAAGTGCCAAAAACCAACATGGAGCGGTTGCGGTAACCACATCGAGATCGCACTGAAGGGGGTTTCTAAGTCAGCGCGCTGCCAAGGCCACGCCAATGACCCAGTCGAGCCCAACTTCTTCTCCAAGCTATTTGGCAAGAAATAATCATCTCTTCGCCTGGCTTAGATCGCTCTTTTCCTGTGATCTAGGTAGGAGAATGAACAACGAGTCCCAACTCTCTGGCATTTCGGGCCATCACCTCGTCATAGGTGATTAAGCCTCCAATGGAGTTTTGAACTAGAAGCGCACTTGCGACATGGATAGCGTCCAGGGATCTAAGTGTTGCCAAGCCGGCAAAAGATTCGGCAATACGAATTATTGCTTCACTTATGGGTAGAAGAATCAGTTTTGATAATTCTTCCCTGGCGAAGCCGAGACTGCCTGGATTCGTCCGTTGAACAACGCGAATGACTTCAACGCGGGAAATGCTTGAGGTGGCACATTGATCCGTAATCGTGCGAACCAAGGCATTGGATTCGTTTTCTTGGAATATAAGTTTGAGAATGGCCGAGCTATCTAGATACCAATTCAATCTTCTTGCGCTCTCATCTCGATCAAGATTTGCGTGCTGGTTTTCCCGCCTTTGATCTTGATTCTCTTTTTACTAGGCCGCCAATCTTCCACAGTGGCTGGGAGTGCCATGCCAGCGGCAAAGTAGTCTTCCCAGAGAGAAGCAGCAATCGGCATTATTCGGGCCACTGGCCGACCATGCTCGGTGATTTCTACCGAGGCCCCAGCTTTTACTTCCCGGAGTACTCCGCTGGCATTTTGGCGTAGTTCTCTCACGCCCACTTGCCTGATCCCCGAAGTCATTGGATTAATGTAGCACAATGATACTTTTGTGCTACTTCACTTCCGGGAGTAGAGTCGAGACAGGCAAAGCCAATGGAGGCATCTCATGTCAGACATCACGGGTCAGTTTGCGGTAGCAGTCGTTACACAGGACGAAGCTCGAATCTTTGGTCCAGATTTGGAACGCGGCGCTGAGCATGACTTGGTGAAAGCCGCGAATCCGTTTAATCGTCACAATCACATTCGAATGGCTCAATTTCACCACATGCACGATATCGACAGATACATGGATGATTACTTGAAATTGATTGCCGAAGCTCTCGAGCCAGCCAGGGAAGTTCTATTCATTACCCACGGCGATGGAAAGGGAAGCGCATACCCTGTTCTTATGGATTATTTTGAAAAGAAATATCCAGAGTTGGCCAAGAAAGTTTCAGACAATTTGGATGTCGATGTCACGAGGCTGACCGAGCCACAGTTACTTGCACTTGCCCGGGAGTGGTGGGATAAGAAATACGGTTATCACGGAACAGCGACCTGAATTGCTGTTTTCGCGTCACCACTTGCTCCGAGATAGACAGGTATTCCCATTGTTTTGAGCATGCGGGTCATGCCATCACCCATGTGATTGGCGACGACTACGTTGACATTATTGTCGCGAAGAAATTTTACGACTCGTGCGTGGTGTGACCCATCGGTGCCTTCATCATGCAAAGTGCTCCAAGAGACTTCGATTTCGCGCCAATCGACTATCTCTCCTGCATCGACTTCAGCTAAAGCCACCCAATCTGCGCGGCCCCAACGTGGATCGACTTCATGTGACTTGGTAACAGGTACACAGACAATCATGTCAACTCTTTTCTGGGATCATGATGATGGATCCCGACGGACATTCAGAGACGCAGATACCGCACCCCTTGCAGTAGTCGAGATTGAATTCAAAGCCTTTACCAGGCCCGAGTTTGATCACGGCATTGTCTGGGCAGACCCCGAAACAGTTGTCGCATTCAAAACAATTGCCGCATGACATGCAACGGCGCGCTTCATAGAGAGCCGTAGATTCATCGAGTCCTTGCACGACCTCATCAAAGGTGGTTGCGCGGCGTGCACCTTCTAGTCGAGGACGTACCGCGTGTGGGGCATCTGAGTAGTACCAGGGATTCAAATCCTTATACTCAACGACGGTTGGCTTTTCCCCGCCTTTGTATTCGACCTTGCGCAACCATGCATCAATGTTGCGCGCTGCCTTCTTGCCGTGACCAATACTCGTGGTCACGGTACGTTCGGCAGGAACCATGTCTCCGCCCGCGAATATTCCTGGATAGCCAGTCATCATCATGGAGTCAACTTTAAGTACTCCATCGATAACTTCAAGCTCAGGAACTCCTTGAAGAAGTGTGAGATCAGATTCCTGGCCGAGAGCCAGAACGAGTGAATCCGCCTCCAGTTCTTCGAATTCACCTGTGGGTTGAGGGAATCCTTTCTCATCCAACTTCATTTTTTCAACCGTGAGATGTCCCTCATCGGCCTGCTTAATAGTTGAGAGCCATTTAATGAGGACGCCCTCTTCCAGGGCCTCGGTAATTTCCGTGTCGTTGGCTGGTGCCTTTTCGCGAGTCCGTCGATAAACGATGATCGACTCTTCTGCGCCCAACCGCTTTGCAGTTCTTGCCACGTCAATAGCGGTATTTCCGCCACCATATACAACGACTTTTCGACCTAACATTGGCGCCTGTCCATCTTCGACATCGTGCAGAACTGAAATAGCATCGAGGATTCGGGCGGCCTCACCGGCGGGAATGTATGCGCGTTTGCTGATGTGCGCACCTACCGCGAGGAAAGCTGCATCAAATCCCTCCTCGATGGCATCTCGCACATCTGTGGTGCGAGTATTCATTTCGAATCGAACACCCATATCTTCAATCCGTTTTATTTCGGCATCCAATATTTCTCGAGGGAGTCGATACTTTGGAATTCCATACCGCATCATTCCGCCGGGAGCGTTCATGGAATCCCGCACGGTGACATCGTGACCAAGTCGGCGAAGATGGTAAGCAGCAGATAATCCTGCAGGTCCTGCACCGACAATCAGAATGCGACGACCAGTTGGCTGCGCCGTGACAGGGATGCTCCAACCCTTCTCGATTGCATGATCTCCAAGGAAGCGCTCTACTGAGTTTATTCCGACTGCTTCATCCAACTGTGCACGGTTGCAGACCGTTTGGCAGGGGTGATAGCAGACGCGACCCATGATTGCAGGAAAAGGATTTTCAATGATCAATGCCCGCCAGGCTTCTTCGTAGGATCCATCCTCTGCGATGTATAGCCAATTCTGGATGTTCTCTCCTGCTGGGCATGCATTGTTGCAGGGAGGCATCAAACTCACATATTGAGGGCGTTCTTGGCGCCACGATCCAGTGTGATTTGCAAGGCTAGTTTCAACACCAAGTGTGATTGCATACGGTTGTTCCATTACTTTGCCTCCCTATCGGTTGGGAGCAAGTTGTAACGCTTGATGTTCTTATCTGCCATCGATTGCAAGTGGTCGATCACGTCATCTCTTCGATTTGGTCTGAAGAGATGCGCATAGCGCCCTTGCAGTTTTAAATATTCTTCGACTTTTGCCAACTGTCGAATTGGCGTGGAGGAAGTGACTTCACCATGTTCGGCTTCAAACACTGGAAAGAGTCCGCTCTGCGTTGCAAGGCGCGCAATGCGGACGGTGTCGCACGATTCTGATCCCCAACCCAGGGGGCAAGGAACCAGGATGTGAAGATATCTAGCTCCGCGTATCTCCATCGCACGAGTTACTTTCGCTTCAAGATCTCGTAGGTCGGCGACAGTTGCCGTTGCGACGTAGGGAATCTCATGAGCCATCGCAATGCGGGGGAGGTTTTTACCTTGCCCAAAAACATTGCCTGGTTCTGTTCCGACCGCCTGAGTTGTGGCAGTGCGCGCGGCTGGTGGTGTGGCACCTGAGCGCTGCACGCCCGTATTCATATACGCCTCATTGTCATAACAAATAAAGAGGACATCGTCATTTCGCTCAAACATTCCAGAGAGCGGACCAAAACCAATATCTACAGTTGCGCCATCTCCGCCCTGTCCGACAACACGGATATCAGTACGCCCCTTTGCTTTGAGAGCCGCCGCCACTCCTGTTGCTACTGCAGGGGCATTGCCAAAGAGTGAATGAAGCCAAGCAATTCTCCATGAGCTTTCCGGGTATGGAGTTGAGAAAACCTCCAAGCATCCAGTTGCATTGACAGCGATCAGATTTCCATTTGTCGCTCGCATGGCGGCATCGAGCGCGTACCTTGCTCCGAGCGCCTCGCCGCACCCCTGGCAGGCGCGGTGCCCAGATGTAAGTGCATTAGCTCGCTCGGTATCGGACTGTACCGAACCCATCTCTGGTGGAAGGAGCCGATTGCCAACTGCAAAACTGCCAACCTGATAAAACTTTACGGGCGTTGTCGTCATGACAGTGCCCCCTCGCGAATGGTTTCTCGCTCCACCACTTCCTTTTCTAGGTCCAGGAAGACCAGTGGTTCGAGAGCATCAGCGACGCCCTTGCTAAAGAGTGCATCTAGCGAGGTTTTGAGGATGGGACGTCCACCAAGTCCGGCGATCACCGAGTAAGAAGTGATATCCAGCCCAGAAATTGACTCCTTGATGTTCTCTGAAACGATCCCGCCGATTCCGACTTGGAATGCCTTTTCAATGACAATGACCCGCTTTGCCTTTGAAATAGCTGCGCGCACTGCTGCGAAGGGAAAGGGCCGAAAGGTGATTATGCCAAGTACGCCGATGGAAACTCCGCGACTGCGTTGCTCGTCCACGACATCCTTTATTGTTCCGAGGACCGAGCCGAGGGCGATGACGACTGTTTCCGCATCGTCGCAGAAATAAGGTCGGATGAGTCCACCTGATTCTCGGTGAAATACCTTTTCAAATTCTTCGGATGCCTTCGGAATGACATCGAGGGCACGGAGAGTTCTTGCGTGAATTAAGTAGCGCACTTCTGTGAAAGCTTCCGGCCCGACCATCGCCCCGATTGAGACTGGATCATTTGGATCCAAGATCTGCCGTGGTATGAATGGTGGAAGATAAGCATCGACTTGTTCTTGCTCTGGAATGTCGACCTGCTCTGATGCGTGGGTCAGGATGAACCCATCCATGCAGACCATAATAGGAAGCGATAGTTCTTCCGCAATTTTGAAAGCCTGGACGTGCAAGTCGGCCGCCTCTTGGTTGGTTTCGGCATACATCTGAATCCAGCCAGAATCACGCTGTGACATTGAATCGCTATGGTCATTCCAAATATTTATAGGTCCACCGATGGCACGATTCGCAACCGTCATAACTATCGGCAAACCCAGACCAGAGGCGTTGTACACGGCTTCGACCATGTAGAGGAGTCCCTGACTAGCGGTTGCGGTGTACGTGCGAGCACCCGTTGCGCTGGCGCCGATGGCTACCGACATGGCAGAAAATTCAGACTCGACGTTGACAAACTCGCAGTTTTTAAGTGTTCCTTCTTTTACTAGCCGGCTCAATCCTTCGACAATATGCGTTTGGGGAGAAATCGGGTAAGCGCAAATAACTTCTGGGCGGCAACATGCAACCGCATCTGCGACCGCCTTGGATCCTTCTACTTGTTTAAGCATGAGCTGGCTCTCCGTGCTCTCGTGTGAGTTGTGCGCGAACAATCTCGAAGGCCGCCGTGGCTGCCGCTGAATTACCGGTTGCAAGCTTGTTGCTAAACCTCTCGGCGATGGCGCGGGTGACCGCATCAAGGGAAACTGCATCGGTAAAGGCCGCAAAAGCGCCCAGCAGAACGGCGTTCGGTACGGGTTTTCCCAGATGCTCCATGGCCAATTGCGTGGCTGGAACGGTGACCACGCGAATCTGGGATGAGAGAAATTCGCTGAGTCCAAGTTCGGCAAGGGTGTGGGTGGTGTTGATAACAACTGCTCCTACGGGGGAGAGCCCGCTAAAGACATCAATGGCGTGAAAAAGTGTCTCGTCCTGCACGATGATCGCATCCGGCATCATCACGGGCTCGCGGACTCGTATTGGGGTCTCCGCAATTCTTGCAAAGGCGACCACGGGAGCGCCTGTCCGTTCAGATCCAAAACTCGGGAACGCTTGAGCGTGACGACCCTCAAAAAAAGCGGCTTGTGCGAGAAGTTCGGCGGCTGTGACCACGCCTTGTCCCCCACGACCATGAATACGCACTTGAAACATTGGTGGCCTCTCCATTCACCGAACAACTCTTGAAGCCTTCTCCTATTTCATGACAGGCGCAAGGCAGAAGTGCCAATTGCGATTAACTTCACTAATAAGTCGATAACGCAGTTGTTATCGGTGTGCCGTGGCTAAATCCCCAAAAGTCATCGATCGACGAGGATAATTCCCTTATGCGAATATCAACTTCCCTAATGTCACATGTTTCTAGCAACGGACCTTTTCAAAAAATCCGCCGCGGTTCGATTCTCACGCTAGTGCTAGCACTCGTCACGATCGTGCTTCCTCCGCTGGCGCAGGCTACATACACTTTGTTTGGTCCGTTCCCGGTAATGACGACGACGTATGGTTCTGGCCCGATCACCATTGTTCATCCCACCACAAACTCCCCCGGAACATGGTCCTATACCTCGTCAAACCCGCAGGTTGCCACGCTCTCGGGGAATACTGCTCAAATTCTCTCTGTTGGCACAACGACGATTACGGCGACACAGGCTGCCAGCGGAACATACAACGAACGCTCGCGTTCGACTCAACTCCGGGTCAGTGCCGGTACGCCGAGCATCGGAGTATTCCCCTCGCAATCAGTTCAAATAACCGCGAAAACCTTTACCCTCACCGCACCGACATCCACATCAAATGCCGATTGGATCTTCACTTCTTCTAATCCGCAGATTGCTCTTGTCTCGGGTAAGACAGTGACTCTGTTGGACGGTGGCGCGGTGGTAATTACCGCCACGCAACGGGCATCGGTGAATTGGATTTCAGTCTCCGTTCCTATGACACTTACCGTGATTGCCAGCAATCCGGTCCTGGGTCCCTTTGGAAGTATCACGATCATGAAGGACAGTGTCGCCAGTCTTTCTCTCGTCCCTCCGACTTCATCGTCGACTGGCGCTTGGACATTTAGCTCCTCAAACCCGACGGTTGCCAGATTGGTCGGAAACATAGTCACGCCGCTGGCATTTGGTTCGACCGTTATCACCGCGACGCAAGCGCCCATCGGCAGTTTTTCATCTGCGAGGGCGACGATGACATTGACGATCCAAGGTGCGCTTCCTACAGTGGGCGCTTTTCCTGATGTTACAACTGCTTACAACTTAACTACTTCGCACACCGTCACTTTGTCTCCGCCTACATCCAATTCTTACGGTGCGTGGAGTTTCATTTCATCAGATCCAACTGTGGCAACTATTAGTGGCACAACCATCACGATGCTCAGCCCAGGTGTCACCAAAATTACCGCGACGCAGTCTGCCACGAGTACCTACGGTCCATCAGAACCAGTTTCAATGAATTTTACGGTGCTAGGGGCACCTACGTTTGGAACATGGAGTGACATTGAAAAAGTTGTAAGGGACCCGGATTTCACTTTAACCCCGCCTACATCGACCTCACCTGGCACATGGACTTTCTCGTCAGATCACCCCGATGTTGTTGAAGTTGTGGGAGACGTTGCCAAAGTGAAGAGTGCCGGTAAGGCAATTATCACTGCGACTCAAGCAGCCACCGCTTTCTGGCAATCGGGCACTGCAACGATAAATGTTCACGTCACCGGAGATATTCCGACGTTAGGTGCCTTCGCTCCAATAGATGGTGGGGTAGGCGACGATCCCATAGTGATCAAGCCACCGACATCGAATTCGAGTGGCAGTTGGACCTACTCATCATCAAATAAAAAAGTGGCAATTGTTAAAGATGGTGCCATTGTGATTGTAGGAGTTGGAGTTTCGACGTTGAGTGCGACACAGAGTCCCTCGGGAATCTATTCGCAGTCCAATACCGTCCAAACAATGATCACTGGAAAAGAAAGCCCAGTTGTTGGCGACTTTGCCAATCTCAAAATTGTTTACGGGTCAGCGATTCCGAAAATTCTTCCACCCACATCGACATCAACTGCGCCGTGGAGTTATGAGTCCTCCAATTTATCCGTGGTGAAATTTGTCGGTTCGGCGATTCAAGTGGTCGGAATCGGAAGCGCCAAAATCACGGCCACTCAGGCTGCGACTTCGACTCTGGCTGGCGCGAAGAAGACTTTCACCATCCAAATTTTGGTCCCATCTGGACCGACCCCAAAGCCCACTACCAAACCCACGCCGCAGCCCACATCGACTGCCCAGCCAGGGAGCAATCCGGTAGTCAAAGTCAAGGTTCTCAAGCGCGTCCTTACAGTCTCGGTCAGTGGAGCCTCGGCTACAGTGACGATCAATGGGGCGAAGGCGAAAATCGGCAAAAACACCCTCAAACCGGGCCTTTATATCGTGATTGTCTCGATTTCCAAGAAGATCGTCTTTAGTAAGACCTATCGGATCAAATAGCGGCCAACCCCAAGAAGACTTTTATCGCTTCAGATCGCGATAAAAGTTTTCATGTGGACCTACGGCTATTAAGGCAATTTCCTTTGCTTCCTCATCGATGAGATATGACAAAAGATACTGAACATCCAGCGCACGATATTTGTAAACAAAGAAGAATTCGAGATTACTCTTTTTCTCTTGGCCCACGGATGGGTTTTTGGCGATGACAGCGATGGCTTCGTGCGTTGCCGCAAGCATGTTCGGGTGCATCCGTTTTATAGTTCGTGTGAAGCGGCGAGTCTTGACTATTTTGTAGGACACGAGTGATTAAGTATTGGTGGAGATTTATTCGAACGAACCGGGTACATAGGGCGTACGTTCAGAAACCGGTTCTGCCATCCCGGCGAGAACGTCAATAATGAAATTTATAGGTAGGTCGGGGTTGTCTATTGCTGTGCGACCAACCTTGGCCCAATACTCAATCTGACCCGCAATTGTCCGATGCTCTATCGCTGCTTCGGCTTTGGCGCCGTCGTATAAATCTTTATCAATTCTTACAGGCATGCTCATGAAGATACTATACTACATTTGTAGTAAACTAGTATGTATGCGAAGTTGTGCCTAAATTTGGCGAATTCTTTCTTGGGTGACCTAGCAAATCTTTCATGTGAGTTCCTTAAGAACTTGGCGGAATGTCCGTTTTGTCCAGCCTCCGCGACAATCTACAGTTAGATTCGTAGTAGCAAGTAGAGGCAACGACGGTTACCTCTGCACCACAAACCGGTTAAGAGGGTATAAGAGTGGCGAAAAGGTCCGTTGTTGAGGCAGGTCCGATGGTCTGGACTGTTGCCCAACTCGGTGCTTTCTACACAGAGCACCGCTCGGAACTTCTAGTTCACGCCAATCGGGTCCTCAAAGACTCAGCCAAGGCCGAGGAAATCACGCAAGATGCCTTGATCAAATTCATGCTCGCCGCTCCTGAGTTGGAGTCAACAGAGCACGCACTTTCTTATCTGCACCGCACCATCGAAAACCTCTGCATTGACCTCTTCCGCATGGAAGGTCGCCGTCCCAACCTCGTCCTTCTCGATGATGTGGCTGCGGAAGTCGAAGCTACCTGGCAGAACGACGGAGATCACTCAGTTGCAATGAGCGCAGCTGAAGATGCGGCGATTATTCGCCAGGCACTTGCTCTTCTCTCTCCTGCAGAGCGCGCTGCGCTTGTTATGTGGGAAGTCGAAGGTCGCTCCACTGATGAGATCGCTGCCGAACTCGGAATCAAGACCTCCGCAGTTCGCCACACCGTTTCTCGCGCTCGCGCATCGCTGCGTCGAATTCTTTCCGAGCTGGTTCTGGATGAAGAGCGTGGTC
>JBAZYI010000037.1:0-15759 GCA_041659345.1 Candidatus Nanopelagicaceae bacterium
TTTGCCCCATCTTCGGTCCGGAGCAGGTTTTCCAGAAGGATCTTCAAACTAAAGGGCAGGCTCGCTGCTCCCGCTATCTCGGAAATATTGAATATTTCGTAACTCTGACCCGATACCTCGAGTTGGCCCTTGGAATTAAATGAATTCTTGCTCATATCCCACCTCGCTCATTTATCTTGATATCAAGATACCTTACTTGTTCACTTTTGGAAAGGTTCGAACCGCGCGACACACTCAACATGATGGGTCATAGGAAACAGATCGAAAGCGCGCAAGCCGACCATCTCATAGCCAATCTCGGCAAGATAGGCGGCGTCACGGGCTAGCGCGGCAGGATCACAGGCCACGTAGAGAATGGAGCGTGGGCCCAACTCCACAATGGCGGCAATCGTCTCCTTACCCGCGCCCTCCCGCGGTGGATCGAGTAGCACTACATCTGCTCGATCAATCTTTCCCAGCTCTCTGAGAACATCACCCGTAAAAACTGAAACATTCGGAAAATCTGCAAAATTGCGCCTTGCATCCGAGATTGCGCTGTGGCTGGATTCAATGAGATCAATATGTCCCTGTACGCCTACTCGATCGAGAAGGGCGGCTGTGAAGAGACCGACTCCCCCATACAAATCAAGGAGATGATCACCTTCCCGTACATCCTCCCTTACGGCTGCCGTCAATATTTCTGGGGCGGATTCGTGACTCTGCCAGAAACTTCTCTGACTCACTTCTATTTTGTGACCGTCAATTACCTCCGTGAGAACTTGTGGACCTTCGGTTAAACGCGATGTGGACCCGCGCCCTGCCGGTGCAATTGCAATCGAGCGTAAACCATCTGAACTTGCTGAAATTTCTATCCGCGAATCTTTCGGCCAACTCTTCTTTGCGAGTTCGGGATATTTGATCGATTCGGCAGCGATCAGACAATCCGTTACAGGTACGACAGAATGAGAACGAGAGGCGTAGAAGCCGATCTCACCTCTGCTATTTGTGGCCGAGGAAATTCTTGTTCTCCAATGAAGTGGATCTCCCACGTCTTCCACTTCAATGTCGATTTCCATTTTTGCGATTCGACTAAATTGCTCCCGAATCACATCCGCTTTTAGTTGGCGCTGGCGAACGATCGAAATATGCTGAAAATCGCAACCTCCGCAACCACCGGCATGCGAATAGGAGCAAGGCGGAGAGACTCGATCCGGCGAAGGCTCGATCACTTCAATAACATCGGCTCGCAGAAAACTAGAGCCAGTGCTGGTGACTTCGATTTCGACTCGTTCGCCAGGGATTGCATGCCGGACGAAGAAGACCTGCCCGTCATGTCTGGCAATGAAATGCCCTCCGTGGGCGACTTTTTCAATGGAAACAGTCAGATGCTCGCCGACGTGAAATTGGGGACGTGGACTCTTCATAGGTGGCAAGCCTATGGCCCTTCGTAGGTGTAGGTTTTCCCCCGTGCACGTCGTAATCATGGGATGCGGTCGCGTCGGTTCATCGCTTGCGACCGAACTCGAGGCAATGGGTCATTCCGTCGCAATCATTGATCAATCCCGTGAAGCCTTCAGGCGTCTGGGCGCCAATTTCAATGGGCTCACAATTACCGGAATCGGCTTTGACCGCGACACTCTCCTGGAAGCTGGCATTGAAAAGGCGGATGCTTTTGCCGCGGTCAGCAATGGAGATAATTCGAATATCTTGGCCGCTCGTGTTGCACGCGAGACTTACGGAGTCAAAAACGTAGTCGCTCGTATTTATGATCCTGGCCGCGCAGAGATTTATCAGCGCCTGGGCATCCCTACGGTGGCCACCGTCCTTTGGACTTCAGATCAGATCCTTCGCAGGTTACTCCCAGAAGGATCGCGTTCGGAGTGGCGCGATGCCAGCGGAAGCATCCAACTCTGCGAAATGCATGTTGATGCAACCTGGTATGGAAACCCAGTTTCTCGTATCGAAAATATCACCCCTGCACGCGTGGCATTCATTACGCGTCTCGGCGAGGGCTTGATTCATGATGAGCACACAGTCTTACAAGACGGAGATTTGGTCCACGTGATGGTCTACGAAAAAGATGTTGCAATTGTCGAGGCCGCACTCGCACACTCTCCTGAGCAGGCATCATGAGAGTAGCCATCGCCGGAGCCGGCAACGTTGGACGGGCTATCGCACGTGAACTTCTAGATAATGGACATCAAGTCCTTCTCATTGATAAAGACCCAAAGGCCTTGAAATTGGAAAGTGTTCCAGAGGCCGAATGGCTAATGGCTGATGCTTGCGAGATTTCCTCACTCGACAACGCGAAACTCAATTCTTGCCAAGTTCTTATCGCTGCTACAGGGGACGACAAGGTAAATCTTGTTGCCTCACTCCTCGGTAAAACTGAATATGGTGTTCCTCGAGTTGTGGCGCGGGTCAATCACCCAAAGAATGAGTGGCTCTTTGATGCTGCCTGGGGAGTCGACGTTGCCGTGTCCACACCGCGAATCATCTCGGCATTAGTTGAAGAAGCCGTCAGTGTGGGCGACGTCGTTCGCCTCTTCTCTTTCCAAAATGGTCAAGCCAACTTAGTCGAACTTACATTGCCCGACGATTCATCCTGTGTCGGCAAGACAGTGGAAGAAGTACCGCTTCCAGAGCAATCAGTTCTCTCTGCGATTGTCCGCGATGGACGTGTGATCGCGGCAAAGCCTCATGATGTATTTAGCGCAGGCGACGAACTTCTATTTATTGCCTCCGATAAGGCTGAATCTGAGATTAAGAGCTGTTTCATCGCTCCGAAGTAGTTGGTAATTCACCCTTCCACGAAGACGACAGAGAGCACCAGCACTAAGGCTACAAATCCTTCGATAATTCCAATAAGTCCAGGTTTTAATCCTGGTTTCATCACGGTAGTTCGGACTAGTCCCAGAACAAAGGGCAAGACCAGCCATGTAGGTTGCGAAGAAAGGAGAAGACCCGGCACGACAAGGGCATGGAATAGGACACTCCCCCAATGCCATAGGGGATTTTTCGCTTCGCGGATGAGGGCCTTTACATGCAGGACCGAACCAAAAAAGTAGAGTAACGAAAGGAGCGATGCGACCCAAATTGCATCCGGAACGTCACCAAAAGATTTCGTATCATTTGCAACTTGATACATCAGGATCGGCGCAGCAGAGGCGAGTGCGATTAGCAATATGTCATTGGAAATGCCGCGTTCGTGACCCGCCCACGATAGATAGGTACTCAACCCCCAAATGAGAATTACGATTGCTCCAGAAAGAACTATCCACGGGCGATTTACAATCAATATTGATGAGCCAACAATGGCAATAAAACTCCATTCCATCGCGTTACGCAATTCCCTCGTAGCTCTGGAAGTCCAGGAACCTCTACGTGAGCGAGCAACTATCGCCCTGCTTGCAAAATAGGTAAACGGATATGCGCCGATCCACGTGATGAGAAAGATCCAACCAAGCCAATTGTCCGCACCAAGAAAAAGCGCCATAACAGTTGGAACAACGAGGAAAGCCCATGCTCCATGCTGCGGAGGGAATTTCACTTCTACTCTTCTATCACTTCTGCTTTGGCGCTCGGTACGGCACGTAGCAGCATCCATGATCCCCATGCAGCCAGGAGAAAGAATGGATAACCCATCACTAAACGTGCGGTCCCCAGAGCATTGATATTCCCACTCCTGTAAAGCGGATACTGAACGATCAGACGTGAAGCAAAGAGTGCAACCCAGAGCCAGCCCGCGCGAATGTAGGCTCGCTTTCTCTCCGGAACTTTCCGCCACGCTAGGTTTTCACCGAGAATGGGACCAAGAAGCAGTCCGAGCACGGGTAAACCAACAAGGTTAAAGACGGCGTAGATGGTTCCGTAAATGACATTGATAATCAGCCCGGGGAGATAGAAGTCCACTGCTTGGCCGGTTTTTCGCGCAAGCAGGGCGCAGAAAGCAACGCCAACGAATCCGGATAGTACATGTTGCAAAGTGTCGCGCCGCATCAGTCGAATCAAAGTGAGAAGAGCCGAGGTTATAACCGCTGCATAGAGGGCGCCACGAAGATCGTGAAGTACGTTGAACGCTATGAGGAAGACTAAGGATGGCAGACCCGAATCAAGAATTCCCCGCTTGCCGCCCAGCGCGTTGATGATCTTTGTTTTATCGCTATCCATTATTTTCTCCCCGTTGATCCAAAACCATCTGCACCGCGACCGGACCCAGGCAATTCTTCAACTTCAATGAATTCTGCGCGCTCCACTTTTTGGATGACCAATTGGGCAACTCGCTCTCCACGAGAAAACGTCACCGTGGATTCTGGGTCGTGGTTAATGAGAATTATTTGGAGCTCTCCTCGAAAACCGGCATCGACTGTGCCAGGTGCGTTGACCATCGTGACCCCGTGCTTTATCGCCAAACCCGAACGTGGGTGGACAAAGGCGGCATATCCATCTGGAAGGGCAATGGAAATCCCGGTGGGAACTAGCTTCCGCTCCCCTGGAGCAAGGCTGACGTCAATACTCGTGACGAGATCTGCGCCGGCATCGCCACCTTTTGCGTATGACGGAAGCGGGACTCCCTTATCTAAACGGGTAATGAGTACCTTGACACTCATAAAGGCATCAAGGATTGATCTCGAAGGTCGGATCAACAAATGCCAATAATTCCGGATGCTTTGCAATGTATTCCAAATATTCCTTTGGGGCATTGGTCATAAAGTGGTTCATGCCCACGACTACATAGAGAGCAGAAGCCTTGACAGCGAGAGGGCCGTCATGTGAACCCAGTCTTCCTTCTGCACTCGTATATACCTTGCGATTGACCTGACCGGTAATTTCCGCGCGGATGTAGAGGGTGGATCCAATCGGCACAGGAAGTAGAAAATCTGTTTCAAGTCGCGCCGTGACCGCAGGAGAGCGGATAAGCCACATCAACTTTCCGAGTGCTTCATCAAATGCGAGGGAGAGGATTCCCCCGTGGGCAAGACCCGGAGCCCCCTGATGATCTTCCGTCACCGTAAATTGGGCAGTGAGATCCGCGCCTTCACCGGCGTGAGCCACCAAATGAAGCCCGGTTGGATGAAGCTCACCGCAGCCGAAGCAATGTCCAAAATGAGAGGGAATCTGTGACCCAATTGCTGGTGCTTGAGCGTGACGCGGGGGAATCTGCGCCCCTACGGGCGCAGAAGTGCTGGCAATTCTGCTCATAGACTCAAGGCTACTTGAAAATCCGATACCGTCAGACCCGTGGACGGAAGAAAAATTGTGAATGCTCACTACTCGGACGTTGTTAAACCCCCGCTATGGCTTCTTGCCTTCATCTTCTTCCTTCTCGCCTCGGTCGCCCTCTCCATATGGGCCGCCTTCGATAATCCGGCAGGCGTGATCGCGCTTGCCGTAGGTATTGCGTTCCTCTTTATTATTAGAAACGCACTCATAATGAGAATTGACTTGACCTCGAGCGAATTGAGGATCGGGTCGGCACATATAGATCGCTCATTTTTGGCGGATGCCACAGAACTCTCAGTGGAACAGATGCGATTGACTCGCGGACGCGACGCAGATCCGGCTGCATTTCTAGCCATTCGCTTCTGGCAGCCGCACGGCGTCAAAATCACGGTCGTCGACTCTCGAGACCCAACCCCATACTGGTTGATCAGCGTGAAAAATACTAAAGGTTTAGTAGAGGCTTTGGAAAAGAAGTAAGAAAATTACCTAATAATTAGGCGCACTCTTTGCAAACAGCAGTGGAGCCATCGCCCTTAGCTAATTGAGTGATGTGGTGGACCAAGAAGCATCGAGTGCAGGCAAACTCATCTACCTGCCTAGGCACGACGCGGACCGACAACTCTTCACCGGATAGATCTGCACCCGGTAATTCAAGGGTTTCCGCTGCCTCCGCCTCGTCAACATCAACCTGTCCCGATTGAGCGTCAACGCGTCGAGCCTTGAGTTCTTCAAGGGATTCTTCGTGAAGTTCTTCATCAGTTTTTCTGGGGGTGTCGTAGTCAGTTGCCACTACTTTCCCTCGCTTCCTTGTAGAAGTTCTTCGGTCTGGTAAGTACCAGCGCGCGCATATTCGCGCATTTAACACCAATCCGCTGGTATAACCATCGGCGTGTCGTGGTTATTCCCTAGGAGATTGGTCTCAGGGGGGTAAAGATAGGGTGAAATCGCCTCAACGCCAAGTTGCGAACGGTCCAGAGAGGCTCAAAAACCTGTCATTTTCCTGCGAATTCACTCAATCGCTATAAAGCTTCGTTAATTTCCTTGGCCAATCCCGCGTCCACCCGGGCATGAATCGCCGTCCCCTCTGGCAGATATTCCTCACTCAAAATCTCACCTCGCTGATGGACCGCGCTGATCAAGTCTCCCCGTCCATACGGGACGACGGCATTGATCTCCACGCTAAGGATTGGCAGCGACTTCTCAATCGCAAGGAGCAAGCCAGGCAGACCAAATCCGGTACGTGCAGAGAAGGCGTAACTATTGGGTTCAGTGCGGAGAATGTGCATGACAACCGATGGGTCAGCAGCATCGACCTTATTAATCGCGATGATCTCCGGGATATCAGATGCACCGATCTCCGAGATGACTTCACGCACTGCCCGAATCTGCTCAAACGGATCGGGGTGAGATCCATCGACGACATGAACGATGAGATCGGCATCTTCCACTTCTTCAAGCGTGGATTTGAAAGCATCAATAAGTTGATGCGGAAGATGGCGAACAAATCCCACTGTGTCGGTCAGTGTGTAAATTCTTCCGTCACTTGTTCTCGTCTGTCGAACCGTTGGATCCAATGTTGCAAAAAGTGCATTCTCCACCAGTACTCCCGCATTAGTGAGCGCATTGAGAAGAGATGATTTTCCCGCGTTGGTGTACCCGGCAATTGCAACGGATGGAACGCGGTGACGCTTTCGTTCTTGGCGTTTGGTATCGCGAGAGACCTTCATTTCTTTGAGTTCTCCGCGCAATTTCGACATCTTGTCGCGAATACGTCGGCGATCTGTTTCAATTTTTGTTTCACCAGGACCGCGCCCTCCGATGCCTGCACCTCCCGCGGCTCGACCACCGACCTGACGGGAAAGGGATCCTCCCCAACCTCGCAGGCGTGGGAGCAGGTAGGACATTTGAGCCAGCTCCACTTGGGCCTTGCCCTCTTTGCTCTTCGCATGCTGAGCAAAAATATCGAGGATGAGCGCAGTTCTATCCACGACTTTGACCTTCAACTTCTCCTCTAACTGCCTCAACTGAGAAGGTGAAAGTTCGCCGTCGCAGATAACAGTATCCGCACCTGTTGCTACCACTACTTGACGAAGTTCTGTCACCTTTCCAGAGCCGATATACGTGGCAGGATCTGGCTTATCGCGTCTTTGAATCAATCCTTCGAGTACTTCCGAGCCAGCGGTTTCGGCTAGTGCTTTCAATTCGGCGAGCGAATTCTCAGCCATCTGCGCGGTTCCTTCGGTCCATACTCCTACGAGTACAACTCGCTCCAATTGAAGTTGGCGATACTCGGCCTCGGAAATATCTTGAAGTTCAGTGGAGAATCCGGCAACGCGGCGCAGAGCCTGACGTTGTTCGAGTTCGGGTTGTGAAGCTTCTTCAGTCGAGTCATACTCGGCAGCGGTGCGAGCACTCTCCCGAAGAAGTGCCTCAAACTCATCTTGCGAATCCAACTCGCGCTTACTCATTGCTCACCTTCAAAGAACTCATGTCGAAGTAATTGCTGATGTCGTGCTCGCTGATAAGCACAGCCGGGCCTGTCAAGGTCGCATTCGAATGGCCATCAATTTCTACCTCGAGTCGGCCCCCCGGTGGGTAGATAGTCCACTTTGCGGGCAACCTCTCGCCTCGCTTGAGACTTGCTGCGAGAGCGACTGCACAGGTGCCCGTGCCGCACGACTTTGTTTCACCAACGCCGCGTTCAAAGACGCGCATCTTAAGTTCATGATCACTGCCGAATTCAACAAATTCAACATTAACGCCTTCGGGGTATGCCTCAGGTGGAGAGACGACGGGCGCTTCTTTCAAATCACCGACACCTTCTACAGAATCAACAAATACAACCGCGTGAGGATTTCCGATACTTATGTTGTAGCCATCCCATCTTTTACTTCCAACGGTGACGGTGATCTCTTCATCTTCTTGCATGAGTTGCCCCATGTTGACGGTGATGTCCCCATTCATAGGTACGCGAAGATGCTTAAGTCCGTCACGAGAGTCAATGGCGAAAATTCCCTCTTTCTGGTGGCCATGTACTACTAAATAGCGCGCCATCACTCGAATGCCATTGCCACACATCTCCGCTATCGATCCGTCAGCATTTCGATAATCCATGAACCACTTGTCATTTCGCTTTGCGATGCGGATCAATCCGTCTGCGCCGATGCCAGTCTCTCGATTGCAAAGTGCGGATGTAATTTCAGGGGTGATGGCGAGCTTCTCTTGCGGATCAAAAATTATGACGAAATCATTCTCAGTTCCGTGGCCGTACGTGGCTAAAACTTTCATGGGTGTACTCATCTCTACCGAGAAGTTTAACCGTTTGTGTTGGACTCATGCGTTCTCAATTTCCTCTCAATTGCTTCATAATTCGCTCTAAACGTGGTTCTGTGGGTGAAATCCATTGGATTCGCTCATCTCTTGAAAACCAAGTTTCCTGCCTTCGCGCGTATTGGCGGGTCGCTCGCTTCGTATCTTCCTTGGCTTGCACCTCAGAGATCAGGCCATCGCGAAACTTGAGAATTTGGGCATACCCCAGAGCCAACTGAGCAGTGCGTCCTTCTCGCATCCCCCGTTCCACAAGGCGGTCGGTCTCCTGTATCAACCCTCGCTCCCACATCAGCTCGACTCGCTGGCGGATCCGTTCGTCCAGGTTCTCTCGATCCATAACCAATCCGAACTGCATAGCATTGGGATAACGAGTGCTCTCTTTCCGGGGCAGGTTTGCCGTAAATGGTTTGCCAGTTATTTCGATCACCTCAAGAGCCCTGATCACTCTTCGTAGATTCTGTGAATCGATCGCAAGAGCGGCTGCCGGATCGAGTTTTTGAAGTCGTTCATGCATCGCCCGCTCGCCAATCTGTTCTGCCAATTTGTTAAGTGAAGCACGCACTTCAGGGTCGGTGTCAGGAAAATTCAATTCATCGAGGATGGCTTTGATATACAGCCCTGTTCCACCAACCACAACTACGTTCTTTCCTCGCGATTCAATTTCCTCAATGAGCTCGCGTGCTCTCAACTGGTACCAGGCAACGCTCGCATCCTCTGTCACATCTAAGACGTCAAGCAAATGGTGGGGGATGTTCTTACGCTCTTCGAGTGTGAGTTTGGCAGTGCCAATATCCATGCCTCGATACAACTGCATCGAGTCCGCATTAATAATTTCCGCATCTATCTCCTGCGCGAGCGAGATTGCTAAATCACTCTTTCCAGTTGCAGTTGCACCGCAGATTACGACAAGACTCATGATCGCAATTGAGGCATTCCTAGTAGAAGAGGATCCCGTGCGCGTTCTTCCGTGCGTAGTTGGTGCGCATCACCGCCTCGAGTGCGCCGAACTTCTCCGCCCTGGCCAGAGAGGAAATGTGGTGCCGCATCACTTATTTTCACCGTGACGACGTCACCGGGGCGAGCGATATTCTCCGCGTCAAAACTGAAATGAGCTAGACGGAAGTCCTCTGTTCGGCCTGACATTCGTGCTCTCTCCGCGTCTCGTCGTCCTTCGTGCTCGGTTACCAGGACGTGCATCGTCTGGCCGATTGCCTCCCTATTGACCGAAAGTGAGATCGCTTCTTGATGGGCATGCAACCTTGTATAGCGCTCTCCTACTACTTCCGGGGCCACCTGATCCGGCATTGTCGCAGCGGGAGTACCTGGTCGTTTTGAGTATTGATACGTGTATGCAGCACTAAATCGTGCTTGCGTACACACATCCAACGTTGCCTGAAAATCCTTTTCGCTCTCTCCAGGGAATCCGACGATGATATCTGTCGTTATTTGCGAGTGAGGAATTGCTTTTCGCACCCGTTCGATAATTCCCAAATATCTATCGCTCCGGTATGAACGTCGCATCTGCGCAAGCACTCGGTTAGATCCCGATTGGAGGGGCATATGGAGGTGGGGCATTGCATTGGGGGTTTGCGCCATAGCTTCAATGACGTCATCGGTGAAGTCGCGTGGATGAGGAGACATGAACCGGACTCGCTCCAGTCCATCTACTCGTCCGCATTCTCGGATTAATTTGGCAAATGCCTCGCGGTCGTCGAAATCGACACCGTATGCGTTGACGTTCTGACCCAGAAGAGTGATTTCCATTACTCCCGCTTCGACGAGAGTGCGCACTTCT
This sequence comes from Candidatus Nanopelagicaceae bacterium, assembly GCA_041659345.1. Classification (GTDB taxonomy): domain Bacteria; phylum Actinomycetota; class Actinomycetes; order Nanopelagicales; family Nanopelagicaceae; genus QYPT01. The sequence goes on from JBAZYI010000037.1 coordinate 10,328, forward strand.
TTCATAATGTCGCCCGGATCGCGGTCCTTCTCAATTCCTCGCAGAGTGGGGACTATGCAGAATGTGCAGGTGTTATTGCAGCCAACAGATACTGACACCCACGCAGAAAACGCCGAAAACCTTCGCGCAGGTAGCGTTGATGGGAAATGCTCTAGAGCCTCCAAAATTTCAATCTGCGACTCTTCTTCAATCCGCGCGCGTTCTAGCAACACCGGCAGGGATCCGACATTATGAGTGCCGAAAACGACGTCGACATATGGCGCCTTTTTTATGATCATCGCTTGGTCTTTCTGAGCCAGGCACCCACCCACGGCAATTTGCATTGCCGGGTTGGCTTTTTTGATGGGAGCGAGAAAACTGAGATTTCCATAGAGCTTGTTGTCGGCATTTTCACGGACCGCACAGGTATTAAATACCACGATATCGGCCTGTTCGCCCGGGGTGACGGGAAGATAGCCGGCCTCATCGAGGAGACCCGAAATTCGCTCCGAATCATGCACATTCATCTGGCAGCCGTATGTTTCAACGCTGTATGTGCGGGTCATGCGCCAATCGTAGCGGTGCTCTTTATACGCCGATTTCGCGCATAACCTCGTTAATGAGGCTCATAGAGAACCCTCTTCGGGCTAGAGCCCCATGAATTCGGCGACGAATAAGTTCTGAATCTAAATGAGAAATCGGTCTGAATTTGCGCAGAGCCAGGTCCAGAGCGATGGAGTACTCAAGTCGATCATCGATTTCGGATGTGACTGTCGCGATGATTTCATCATCTACTCCTTTACTTCTCAATTCGCTAGCAATAACGCGTTTGGAGAGTTTCTTACTTCTCTGACGTGATTCGACCCAGGCACGTGCGAATTCCTCGTCATTGACCAATCCTTCTTCTTGCAACCTGTACAGGACTGCGTTGGCAATATCGTCGGCGATACCGCGCTTCTTTAAGTGAGCGAATAACTCGCCCCTACTCTTGGCCCGAGGTGCAAGTGCCACAAGGGCAATCGCCTGAGCTAGCGAGTAAGGGTCCGAGCTATCCTCCATCAGATTCGCCCTTTGAGAGTTGAGTGAAATTAGAAATCAACCTCTGCGGTGGCTTCGTTGACAGCAGCCACAAGATCGGGATCTACAGGCGTTGGTGCAAAGTGGGTGCGGATCTTGCTCTCGATATCGTTGGCAAGATCGGGATTATCGAGAAGGAAATTACGAGAATTTTCTTTTCCTTGGCCTAGCTGGTCGCCTTCATAGGTGTACCAAGAACCAGACTTCTTGACCAGTCCAATATCAACACCGATATCAAGAAGCGAACCTTCTCGTGAAATTCCAACGCCGTAGAGAATGTCGAACTCTGCCTGCTTAAATGGCGGAGCCATCTTGTTTTTCACAACCTTCACACGAGTGCGGTTGCCGACAGCCTCTTGTCCATCTTTAAGAGTCTCGATCCGTCGAATATCCAGGCGAATTGATGCGTAAAACTTAAGTGCTTTTCCGCCAGTCGTTGTCTCTGGAGAACCAAAGAAAACACCGATTTTTTCACGTAATTGATTGATGAAAATCGCAGTTGTCTTTGATTGGTGAAGTGCGCCCGTGATTTTGCGAAGTGCCTGCGACATCAATCGAGCCTGCAACCCCATATGGGAATCACCCATCTCACCTTCAATTTCAGCACGTGGAACAAGTGCTGCAACCGAGTCAACGACGACAATATCGAGGGCGCCGGAGCGGATCAGCATGTCCATAATTTCTAGTGCTTGCTCGCCGGTGTCTGGTTGTGAGACAAGAAGTGCATCAATATCTACGCCAAGCTTCTTTGCGTACTCTGCGTCAAAAGCATGTTCTGCATCAATAAATGCTGCGATTCCGCCCGCCTTTTGCGCATTGGCGATGGCATGAAGTGCAAGAGTTGTTTTACCTGATGATTCAGGACCATAGATTTCAACGATTCGGCCGCGTGGGAGACCGCCAATTCCAAGGGCAATATCCAAACTGATAGAGCCGGTAGGAATTACTTCAACCGCAATTGTTCCCCGCTCTCCCATCTTCATGACCGCGCCTTTTCCGAATTGACGTTCAATCTGGGCAAGGGCTGTATCTAGGGCTTTAGAACGATCATTGTTCTGCTTCTCTGTAGCCACTCTTTTTCCTTTCAACTAAACGTCATTACATGTATCCATGCCTGACGAAGGTACGGTCCAGAAGGTACGGAAGGCCACTGACGTGGGAACAGGCATCAAGCCTGCGCCGTGGAAACCGCTCTGGCTGGGTAGAAGAAGCGTATACGAACACCTGTTCGAAAGGTGCGACACGCCCATGAGAAATATTTTCGCCAAACCCTTGCATTTACTTTGCACATCAATCTACTCTCCACTCATTCACTTACTAAAGTAAGTGAAGAAAGTAAGTCACGTGGAATGTCGAAGGGGGCGCGGTGAGAGATAGTACGAATGAAGTCCTCCGAGCCATTGCCACGTATGGACCTGTTTCACGAGCCCAACTAGCGCGGGATTTGGGTCTCAGCGGTCCAACCCTGACCCAGGCCACCAAGTATCTCTTCGATAAGGGACTCATCAGTGAGGTAAAGCAATCCCCTTCCACGGGCGGTCGGCCGGCCACCCTGTTGGGATTGGTTGCCAACGCCGGACAGGTTCTCGGGGTCAAGTTGGCTGATAACCATGCAGTTGGTGTCTGCGTCAATCTTCAATCCGAAGTTCTCTGGGGCTTTGAAGAACCCTTTAGTTCACGCGGCGACGATGCGGTCAAGGAATTGGTCGCATTATTGAAGAAGCACACTCGAAAGATCAAAGGCCAACTTCTGGGTATCGGGATCGGAATTCCGGGGGTTGTATCGCCCTTAGATTCGGGAACCGCGGATTCTACAATGTTGGGCTGGAGCAACGAGAACGTCGGCAAGCAAATTTCCGATGCTCTCGATACGCCCGTACTTCTGGAGAACGACGTAAACACTCTTGCTGTTGCAGAGAGCCTCTATGGACATGGCCGTGATGTCAGCAATTTCATCACTATCACGCTAGGACGCGGTATCGGAATGGGACTTGTCATCCATGGCGAGCTGTACGCAGGCTCGTATGGCGCTGGCGAATTCGGACACGTCAACGCGGTCAATGGAGGCTCTCTCTGCGAGTGCGGAAAGTACGGGTGCCTTGAAACCATCGCCTCTGGTCCGGCAATTCACGCCGCGGCAATTGCGGCTGGGTATGTCCCTGCGTCTGCACCTATGTCAAAAATATGGGATCTTGCACGGAACGATACGAAGATTGCAGGACATCTCTTCACGAAACCAGCCGAATTGCTTGGTATTGCGCTGGCCAACGTCCTTAATGTGTTCGGCCCAGAGTTAATTCTTATCAGCGGCGAAGGTGTTGAAGGGTGGGATCTCTGGGAAGAACCCTTCAAGAAAGCACTCGCCGAGAACGTCGTCTCCACAATGAACAAGTTCGATATCGAAGTCGATCCTTGGGATGACGCGAAATGGGCACTCGGAGCAACGGCAATTGTTCTGCAAGCTTCTTTGAGTCGAAACCCAAGAGCCAACGCGAGCCTCACTGAAGTGAAACATCGACTCTCTGTGGCATCTAAATTCGGACGTGTCTCTTGATAAAAAACAAACATGGACGCACTGCGGCACTCTTTATCGCGCCGAGTTTTCTGCCTCTCATCGCATTCTTTATTTTGCCCATGTTGGCTGCTGGAGTTTTAAGTTTCACGAGTTGGGATCTACTCTCTCCACCGCAGTGGATTGGCTTGGACAACTTCAGAGAATTGATTGTTGATAAGGATTTTCTACTCTCATTAAGAAATACTCTTCTTTTCATTGCTGGCTACTTGCCCTTGGTCTACTTCCTTGGCTTGGCTGCGGCACTAGCACTCAATCGCAAATTCAAAGGCTCCACTGGTCTGAGGGCAGCGTACTTCTTACCGGTTGTAACGAGTTGGGTAATCGTCGCTTTACTTTGGAAATGGATCCTCAATCCAAACGGCGGACTCGTTAACTCAGGACTTGCAGCTATAGGAATCGAAGGTCCGGGCTGGTGGGCAAGCAAGGAGTGGTCGATGATCTCGGTCATTGTCCCCTCGGCCTGGAAGGATCTTGGCTATGTAATGCTCATTCTCTTGGCTGGGCTTCAAGCCATACCTCCAGAATACAAAGAAGCAGCCTCTATTGATGGAGCTTCCAAGCGACAGATCCTCTTTCGCATCACCCTTCCACTTCTAACACCTGCCACCTTCTTCGTTCTGGTGATAAGCCTAATCAACAATTTTCAAGTATTCGATCAAATTTGGGTTATGACAGAAGGCGGACCAGAGGGCTCGACCTCTGTCGTGGTTCAACAGATCGTTAAGAATTCCTTTGAATATGGGCACATGGGATACGCCTCTGCCCTGAGCATGGTTCTGTTTCTCATCATCATGATCATTACTGCTGCTCAAGTTCGTCTTCAGAAACGGTGGGTCAAGTATGAGTAAGAAAGGGATGTCGGCAAAAAGTATGCGCCCAAAGTTCTTCACCACATTCTTCGGACTTCTTATGCTATTTCCTTTTCTATGGATGGTCAGTTCGTCACTTAAGAATAGCGTCGAAGCCTTTGCTACACCTCCGACGTTATTCCCAAAGGAGCCGACGCTCGAAAACTACAGGAACGTGTTTCGGCTGCTCGACATGCCTCGGCTCTTTCTCAATAGCATTGTTGTCTCTCTCGTTTGCGTATTTCTACAGCTCGCTACTTCTGCGTTAGCTGGGTACGCGTTTGCAAGGCTTCAATTCAAAGCCAAAAATGCCATTTTTCTCGTCTACCTGGCGACAATGATGATTCCGTTCCAGGTGATCATCGTCCCGCTGTTCATTGGAATGCGTCAGTTCGGATTGATAGATAGTTACGTAGGCATGGGCTTGCCCATGATCGCATCTGCTTTCGGAGTCTTTCTCATGCGCCAAGCCATGCTAGCCATTCCTCGCGAGTTAGAGGAGGCGGCCATCTTGGATGGCGCCAATCACTTCAGGCTTTTCTTCTCCGTCGCCCTCCCATTGTGCATTCCAACCTTGGCGGCACTTGGAATTCTCTCGTTTATGTCAGTGTGGAATGCCTATCTCTGGCCGCTAGTAATCATCTTTAGCCCTGAGAAAATGACCCTTCCATTAGCGCTCTCGAATCTTCATGGCGAGAACCTGACGGACTGGCCAATGGTTATGGCCGCAACGACGATCGCAACGCTTCCGATCGCAATTGTCTACCTGATACTGCAGAAGCAGATCGCACAAAGTTTTCTCACAGCCGGACTCAAAGGATGAAGTTGTTCTCTGAGGAGTTCGTCGGATATGAGAAAGGCCTTCGCGGGCTAGCACACCACTTACTAGGGGGGAAATAAATGAAAGGCATTACAAGAAAGCTGTGGGCCACCGGCATTGCCGGTTTATTGGT
>JBAZYI010000038.1:0-15347 GCA_041659345.1 Candidatus Nanopelagicaceae bacterium
CAACCGGGCTGTAGCGAGGCTCGCCTGCTTTCTGCGACGCAACGTGAGCCGCACCGCCCAAATCGATAAGGAGTTGCGACGCACGCGCAGATGCAAATTCGGCTAACGAGGGGTCCACTCCGCGTTCGAAACGTCGAGATGCTTCTGAGGAAATTCGGTGACCCCTTGAGTTCTTGGCTATAGAAATTGGATCAAACCGAGCCGCTTCAATCGCTAAAGTCGTAGTCGAAAGAGTGACTTCCGACTCCAGGCCACCCATAGTTCCGGCAAGTGCAAGTGGATGGATGTCATCTGCTACAAGTAAATCCTCAGGTGCGAGCATTCTTTCTTGGCCGTCTAATGTGGTGAACTGAATGGGAGTACCTGCACGACGAATATGCAATGAGCCATTGATTTTCTTGCTATCGAAAGCATGCAGAGGCTGTCCAAGTTCGAGCATCACATAATTTGTAACATCTACTGACAAGGAGATGGAGCGCATTCCACACTTCTCAAGTCGTCGGCTCATCCATAACGGTGAAGAAGCACTCGGATTGAAATTGCTCAGGGTTCGAATGTAGATCACCGATGCACCCGTCGGGTCATCGATAGCAACCCCCATACCATCGCCTGATCCTGATTCTGAAATGGGAAAGCCAGTCACACTTATTGAGGCAACAGGATCCCGATAAGTCACACTTAGGGATGCGGCCAACTCACGTGCCATGCCGCGCATAGATAGGGCGTAGCCACGATCCGGATTAACAGCGATATCAAAGACTACGTCGGCGATATCCAAGAGAGTGAGCGCATCATCACCGATGTTTGCCGAACCTGCGGGCAAGACCAGAATTCCAGAATGCTCGTCACTTAATCCCAATTCACGGGAAGAACAGATCATTCCATTGCTCGTCTTGCCGTAAGTCTCGCGTTGCGAAATTGCGAAACCGCCAGGAAGTGTCGCGCCCGGAAGAGCCACGACGACCGAGTCACCCGCAACAAAATTATCTGCGCCGCAAATAACAAAGCGCGTGGAGTCTTCGCCGCAATCAAGTTCTACCCAACGGATTGGCTTCTTGAATTCGGTTATGGTCTCGACATTTACAACTCGTCCGACTTTCAACGGGCCGGAGATATCAGCGCCGGTTACGTAAATTTCTTCAACTTCAAAACCAACACGTACGAAGGCATCCGAAATTTCTTCATTCGAAAGCGATCCAGGAACATCGGCAAATTCACGGATCCAGGAAAGTGGTACGCGCATTAAATGCCCACCCCGAACGCTCTACTGAATCGGATATCGCCTTCGACGAGGTCATGCATATCCGTAATCCCATGGCGGACCATCAAAGTACGCTCAAGTCCCATTCCGAATGCGAAGCCCGAGAATTCTTTGGTGTCGACACCACATGCGGCAAGTACCCGGGGATTGACCATCCCACAGCCGCCCCATTCAATCCATCGACCATTAAAGAAGACATCGACTTCCGCGCTTGGCTCGGTGAAGGGAAAAAATGACGGACGAAGCCGGGTCAGCGCCTCGTCTCCAAACATTTCTCGCGCAAATAGATCCAATGTTCCCTTGAGGTGCGCCATAGTAATTCCGCGATCTACTACGAGTCCTTCGACTTGATGAAAGACCGGAGTATGGGTTGCATCCAATTCATCGGCACGAAAGGTTCGGCCAGGACAAATGACGTGAATTGGTGGATCGTTCTCCAACATCGTACGAATTTGAACAGGTGAAGTATGAGTTCGGAGAACAAGTCGCGCATCCAGAGGTTCGACGAAGAAAGTATCTTGCATCGACCGTGCTGGGTGATCCTCTGGCATATTGAGCGCATCAAAGTTAAGCCACTCTGCTTCCAGTTCAGGCCCCTCTGCCACGCCATACCCTTGCGCAATGAAGTAATCACTAATTTCATTCTTCAATATCGTGATGGGATGCAGAGCGCCCCGGTGACCTCTAGTTGCGGGAAGGGTTACGTCGACCACTTCCTCCAGCAAGACGCGAGCATCGCGCTGCGCCTCGAGAATTTCCTTCTGCTTTTCGATTGCCTGAGAGACTTGTGCGCGCGCATCTCCAATCAGCTTGCCCATACTTGATCGCTGGTCAGCAGGAAGCCCACCCAATGATCGGCTAGCCAGCGCAATCGGTGATTTATCTCCTGAGTGAGCAATTCGAGTGCTCTTGAGAGCATCGAGATCCGAGGTTTTGGCAATGTCGGCAAGCGCATCGCGGACCCAATGATTGAGATCGTCTCCCGAAGTCCCCTGAGTCTCCTGAGTCATGGCGTTGAGTCTACTGTTCGCGCTTGATAACTCGTCGGACATAATTACTTTTACTCGGCGATCTCTTCGGAGTCTCTCGCGGTACTCACGTGGAACATCACGATAGATGCAGCGGCGGCCAAATTAAGACTTTCCGCATTTCCAACCATTGGAATTGATATTTCACTGACGCGTGAATGTCCCACCCAATCCGAGAGACCGCGTGCCTCATTTCCGAAAATCCATAACGAGGGTCCTTCCGCCTTCACGTCAAGAAGTGAAGTCTGGGCATTCGCCTCGAGTGCAAATATTGAATTATTGGGCCAGAGCGGAAGCAGATCCTCAAACTCGACTCGCTCAACAACAGGTAGGTGCCAGAGGGAACCCGCGCTCGCACGTACAACTTTCGGCGAGAACAGGTCAACACTATTTGGCGATGTGATAACCCCAGAAAAGCCCGTGGCATCTGCACTTCTTAAGATCGTGCCGGCGTTTCCAGGATCTTGAATTTCATTCAAGTAGATGTACTTCGAAGTTGGATCGAACACGAGTCGACCTAATGACAACTGAGGCAACTCACAGAGGCCAATGACACCTTGCGGGGTGACCGTCTCCCCCATCGCAGCCATAACATCATCACTCACATCCAAGGTACGGATATGGTCAATGGAGATTCCTTCTGCTTCTATTTTTCTTCGCGCGCTTGTTGTGAGATACAGGGTTTCAATGCGCGGTTTGGCATCCTGGAGCGCCGCCTCGCGAAGAAATTGCATGCCTTCTGCTAGGAAGAGGCCTGATTCTTTCCGTTCCTTTTTACTCCGCGAACCAAGAAGAGCCTTCACTCGCGCGATATGCGGCGAATGAAGGCTCTCAATCATTGGTATAGATCATTGGAATAGCATGAACTATAAATTAGAGAAGACTCTTGCGAGCAACTTCAACAAGGGTCTTGAACGTTTCTGGTTCGTTGGTTGCAAGCTCTGAGAGAACGCGACGATCAACTTCAACTCCGGCAGACTTCAATCCTTGGATGAAACGGTTGTAGGTCAGACCATTTGCACGGCTTGCAGCGTTAATTCGTTGAATCCACAATTGGCGGAAGTCGCCCTTCTTGTCTTTGCGGTCGTTGAACGCATAGACCATGGAGTGAGTAACTTGCTCTTTTGCCTTTGCATAGAGACGTGAACGCTGTCCGCGGTATCCGCTGGCGCGCTCAAGAGTGGTACGGCGTTTCTTTGCGGCATGTACGCCACGCTTAACTCTTGCCATTTAATTCGCGCTCCTTACTTCAAGCCAAGCATGCGCTTGGCCGTAAAAGTTACTGTTGTATTAGCCGTGGCATCTTTGCCCAAGCGACGGGTGACTCGCGAAGATTTGCGCTCAAGAAGGTGGCGTCTGCCAGCTCGCTCGTGCATGATCTTCCCAGATCCAGTGACGCGGAAAGTCTTCTTGGCGCCACTGTGCGTTTTCATCTTTGGCATGTTCGCGATCCTCTCGTTCGTGCTCCTGTAAAACTAACTACTACTCGACTTCCTGTGCCTTCGCATCGGCTTTCGCTTTGCGAGCTGCCTTCTGTTCGGCCACTGCTTCGGTCTTTCGCTTTGTTGGCCCCAGCACCATGGTCATATTGCGACCCTCCTGCTTGGGCGCGAATTCAACGAAACCAAACTCGCTAATGTCTTGTGCAAGCTTCTGCAGAAGTTTGTAGCCCAGCTCGGGTCTAGTCTGTTCGCGACCACGAAATTGCATAGTGATCTTCACCTTGTCGCCACCGCGAAGGAACTTCTCGATATGAGCCCGCTTGGTCTCATAGTCGTGACTTTCAATCTTGGGACGCATCCGAACCTCTTTGACCACGATATGGGTCTGGTTCTGCCGCGCTTCGCGTGCCTTCTGTGCGATCTCGTACTTATATTTTCCGAAATCCATGATCTTGCACACGGGTGGATTGGCATCTGGGGCGATTTCGACGAGGTCGAGACCGATTTCATCTGCCATTCGCAATGCGGTATCGATATCCACGACGCCTATTTGTTCAGCGGTTGGACCGATGAGACGAACTTGCGGTACACGAATACGATCGTTGATGCGGGCTTCAGTGCTGATACTTACTCCTTCTTGGTTGCTCGCTTGTCAGTTGAAATATCCTGCAATGAGGGCGCCCGCAATCGAAGTGTCCAAAAATGGACCACGACGTACCATCTCGCCGAAGCGAGGAAGGTGGGAGCGGAAACCCCTCTTGCAGTGAACAATCCACTGGTCTGGGCGTAAGGGTACTAGAGAGCGGGCAAAGGGAGAAATCGAACTCTCAATCAGCCCCCGATAGCGTGAACGCCGCCGTCGACGTGGATGATCTCCCCCGTGGTCTTGGGCATCCAGTCGGAAAGCAGGACAATCGTCGCCTGTGCCGCGGGTACTGGATCATTGAAGTCCCAGGTGAGGGCGGATCGTTGGTTCCAGAGAACCTCAAACTGCTCAAACCCTGGGATTGATTTAGCAGCAATGGTCCGAAGTGGTCCCGCGGCCACCAAATTGACTCTCACATTATCCGGGCCCAGGTCGCGCGCGAGGTAGCGCGTCGTTGATTCGAGGGCGGCCTTGGCTACACCCATCCAGTCATATTTAGGCCAGGCCACGGTGGCGTCAAAATCTAACCCGACAACGGATGCGCTACCGGAGAACATGGGCTTTGCCGCCATTGCTAAGGATTTAAGCGAAAAAGCCGACACATGTATGGCCGTGGCAACGTCGGGCCACGTGGTGTGCAGGAAATTTCCGCCGAGGGCTGCCTCGGGGGCAAAGGCGATTGAATGCACCACCCCATCGAGGGTGGGAACGTACTGACCAACTCGGCTGGCTAACGCGGCAAGATCCTCGTCATTAGTAACATCTAGTTCGATGACAGGAGCGGGCTTTGGAAGTCGGCCAGCGATTCGTTCAGTAATGCGAAAGACGCGGCCGTAAGAACTCAGAACGACATTGGCGCCCTCTTCTTGCGCCAAACGCGCAACATGGAAAGCAATAGAGGCCTCAGTAAGCACTCCCGTAACCAATATATTTTTTCCGTTCAGAATTCCCATCTCAATGCCCCATTCCTAGTCCACCATCAATTGGTATTACAGCACCTGTTATATACGAAGCCTTATCGGAGGCGATAAATGCAACGACACCTGCAATCTCCTGCGCAGAACAAAATCTCCCCAGAGGTATGGCCGCCACGATTTCATCGCGACGCTTGGCATCGAGTTCTGCAGTCATATCTGTCTCAACAAAACCGGGTGCAACCACGTTGGCAGTAATTCCACGACTACCAAGTTCGCGAGCAAACGAACGCGCCATTCCAACCAGCCCAGATTTGCTGGCCGAATAGTTGACTTGTCCGGCAGACCCGATACTTCCAACCACCGAGCCAACGAAAATGAGTCGACCCCGCTTGAGCTTGAGCATTCCGCGAGTTGCGCGGCGTGCGACTCTGAAAGCGCCCGTGAGGTTGGCATCAATGACGTCAATGAAATCTTCATCGCTCATCCGCATCACCAAGATGTCCTTCGTAATTCCCGCGTTTGCAACTATTACCTCGGGTACGCCGAACTCGCTTTCAATCCTCGTAAAGGCCTCCTCGACGCTCTGAGTCGAAGTCACGTCCATCGCAACCGCCGAAAATCCTTCGGGTGGGGTTCCGGCACGGTAGGTAATCACGACTTCAAAGCCAGCAGACTTTAACTCGGAAGCAATGGCCAAGCCGATCCCGCGATTCCCGCCGGTTATGAGAGCAATCGGAAGAGTCATGGCTAAAACCTACTGGCTACCACTGCGTAAGTAAGAACTTCCGCGCCGAAGGCGCGTAGGGTTATGCCATGGGCGAGGAAATTCACGACATTACGAGCGCTCAAAAAGGGCTGAGCAACGATCTGCCGAGTCGTCAACGACGGTATTTCATATCCATGATGATTCGTACTGCCTGTTTTGTAGCGACCGTTATTCTCCCCAGTCCTTATAGATGGTTTGCTTTAGTAGGGGCGCTGATACTGCCCTATGTTGCAGTCGTGATGGCCAATGCGGGCAGAGAGACCATCGCCCCTGGATCTGCTGTTATTGATGACGCAACCAAATCCATCACCTGAGAAGCCTGGGAAGGAATCCCATCCGGTTCTCTCGACTCTAGTTGCCCTTGCCCTGGTAGTTCTCTGTCTATGGGCCAGTCAGTGGCAGTACGAACGAGGAGTTGCCCGCCATCATCGAAATACGCTTATCGCATCACAGTCCGTACTTCCCGCAACAACCCTGGACCGCGTGGAGAAAGACCTTGCTTCTGCGGAATGGCGTCTGGTTGAAGTGCAAGGCAATTTTGATTCAACCCACCAAATACTCCTTCGCAATAGATACTTTCAAGGTGCATATGGTTTTGATCTGCTAACTCTCTTCACCGACACCTCTAAGCGCTCGTTCTGGGTTGACCGTGGCTGGATTGCGCCGGGAAAATCTGCAACGCTCACTCCAAAACTTCCTCCAACACCCACGACAACGGTGACGATCACCGGAAGGATCCGGTTGGATCAGTCTCTCCCCCAGGGTTCTTTCTTCGCCGTGTCGCCCGGAAGCAATAATCTCATTGAGAAATGGAATGCGCAGAGCGGTAGTCGCGTACAGACTGAGAGCTTCTATCTCGATCTTCTCTCATCTTCAAATTCAGGGATGACCCCAAAAGTGCCGGTTGAACTTCCAGAACTTTCAGATGGTCCCCATATGGCTTATGCATTGCAGTGGATCTTCTTTGCCGGTCTGGTTCTGTATGGACGCTTACTCCTGCGTCGCGCTCGATAAATCCTGTCTGGCATACAACTCACTGTACAGACCCTTGGATGCCACCAACTCTTCATGGGTGCCGCGCTCAACTATCGCACCTTCAGCTAGAACGAGGATCTGATCAGCTTCCATAACGGTGCTCAACCTGTGCGCAATCACGATGCTAGTACGTCCTTGGAGCGCGGTACGAAGGGCTTCATGAACCAATGACTCATTTTCAGAATCCAAATGTGCAGTGGCCTCATCCAAGATGACGATTGATGGTGATTTCAAAAGTAACCGCGCAATTGCCAGGCGCTGTTTCTCGCCGCCGGAAAGTCGATGACCCCGCTCTCCCACCATCGTATCCATGCCATTAGGCAAACTCTCAATGAGGGACCAGATACGAGCCGATTCACATGCACTTCTCATCTCTTCATGAGTCGCATCAGGTTTCGCATATCGGAGATTTTCGGCAATTGTGTCGTGAAATAAATGGGCATCTTGCATGACGACACCAATGGAATTGCGCAAACTTTCAAGAGTCAAATTTCGGACATCAACACCGCCAACTAGTACCGCACCCGAAGTCACATCATAAAGTCTCGGAATGAGGGCACTGATTGTCGTCTTTCCAGCGCCCGAAGGACCCACCAATGCGGTCATCGTGCCCGGTGCCGCTACGAAGGAAATTCCTCTTAGAATTTGACCACTCGGAACTGTCTCTGGTTTGGAAATGGATTCCAACGATGCAAGAGATATCTCGTGCGCTTGCGGGTAGGAGAAATTAACGTCTTTGAATTCGACGCATAGTTCGCCCTCTCGAACTGGTTGAGCATCCACATGGTTTTGCACCATTGGAGTTAGATCCAGAACTTCGAAGACTCGTTCAAAGGAAACGAGTGCGGTCATTACGTCGACACGGACATTCGAGAGTGCCGTTAATGGACCATAGAGTCGTCCGAGAAGTGCAGTGATCGCCAGCAACGTCCCCACAGTTACTCCACCAGAAATGGCGAGGTGACCGCCGATTCCGTAAGCAAAGGCTGTCGCAACCGCAGCGACGCTTGTAAGTGCGACAAAGAAGAGTCGATTGAGCAGGGCAATGGAAATTCCTATATCTGCCACGCGCCGAGCTTTAGTCGAGAAAAACTCATGCTCCCGTTTTGGCTCTCCGTAAAGGGCAACAAGCATCGCTCCCGAGACGTTAAAACGCTCCGTCATAGTGCTGGACATCTCAGCATTGAGTTGGAATGACTGCCGAGTAAGACCCTGCAATTTCCTTCCGATCCATTTGGTAGGTAGTAGGAAGAGAGGAAGAAGTACCAGAGAGACGGCCGTAATCTGCCAAGAGAGAACGAGCATCGTTATGAGAACAAGGACCAAGCTCACCACATTGCTCACGACACCTGAGAGCGTTGCAGTAAATGCCTGCTGCGCTCCTATGACGTCGGAGTTAATGCGGGAAATAAGCGCGCCTGTTTGGGCACGGGTAAAGAAGGCAATGGACTGGCGCTGTACATGCGCAAAAACAAGTGAACGCAGATCGTAAATCAATCCTTCGCCAATTCGAGAGGAGAACCAACGACCAACAATGCTCATCAATGAATCTGCAATCGCAAGGAGTCCCACAAAGATCGCAAGTCGAGTGACCAACGTACCGTTACGAGGGATCACTCCCTCATCAATGAGTTGGCGGAGAAGAAGTGGGGTCGCAATCACCAGTACCGCATCGACAACCACTGTTATCAGAAAGAAAATAATCTGCCATTGGTACGGCTTTGCGAAGGAGGCGATCCTGCGGATCGTCCCCGGCTTCAATTTCTGGTTCTTAACGGATGGATCGGCCATCATCGACCGAAAAGACATCCAACTCGCGTGATTGGACATAAATTAAACGGTAAAGCCCAGAGCGCGCAGTTGCTCCCGTCCATCATCGGTGATCTTGTCGGGGCCCCATGGTGGCATCCACACCCAGTTGATTCGGACATCATCGGTCAATGGGGCAAGAGCAGCCCGAGTTTGGTCCTCAATTACGTCTTGTAAGGGGCAGGCAGCGGAGGTCAAAGTCATGTTGAGAATCGCAATATTGCTCTCATCGACCATGATGTCGTAGATGAGACCTAGGTCCACCACGTTGATACCCAATTCTGGGTCGACAACATCCTTCATTGCCTCTGTCACATCATCTATCTTTGCAATCATTCTAATCTCCTCCAGGTACCTACTTTAGCGATCTATTTTTCTTCAACTGTCCGTTGAACTTTCCCTTGAATTTGTACTGCCGCATCCTTGAAGGCCATCCACCCCAGAAGTGCGCACTTAATTCGGGCCGGGTACTTTGAGACGCCAGCAAAAGCCACGGCGTCTTCCAAAACCGTCTCATCGCCTTTATTGGTTCCCTTGCTCTGCATCAGAGAGAGAAAGGAGTCCAAAATCGGAGTTGTCTCTTCCAGGGTCTTCCCGTTCAAAAGCCCTGCCATGATGGATGCGCTTGCCATGGAAATTGAGCATCCAATGCCATCCCACGAAATTTCAACAAGACCATCTTTCAGGCAGAGATTCAGGGTGAGTTCATCACCGCAACTGGGATTGACATGATGAACCTGGACGTCAGGATTGGCCGAAAGTCCTTTATATTCGGGTCTCTTGTAATGATCAAGAATTACCTCTTGATACAAGCTGTCGAGTTGCATCAGCGACTCCCAAAATATTCCTGGGCGTTCGAGACGCCCGCAATCAGTGCATCAATATCCGCCTCATCGTTATAGAGGTACACAGAGGCGCGAGTCGTGGAATTGACACCCAATTTGCGATTCAGGGGCCATGCACAATGATGCCCCGTCCTCACTGCGATTCCTTGGCTATCAAGAAACTGTCCGACATCATGAGGATGAATATCTTTAACTGCGAAAGAGACAACTCCACCGCGCATATCGAGATCGCGGGGACCGAAGATTTTCACATCTTTGTTTAGTTCAAGTCCTTGTAGCAAACGTCTGGTTAACGTGACCTCATGGTCATGGATTTTCTCCAGGCCGATAATGGACAAGTAAGTCAATGCTGCGCCAAGTCCAACGGCTTGAGCCATGTTGGGTACGCCCGCTTCGAATTTACGAGGTGCAGTTGCCCAGGTTGAATCCGTCATCGTCACTGACTCGATCATCGATCCACCGAAGAGGAATGGCGGCAATTCATCGAGCAATTCCCCTTTGCCCCAGAGGACGCCGACACCAGTAGGCCCCAAACTCTTATGACCAGAAAATGCCAGGAAATCAATCCCGAGAGCAACAACATCAACTTTCATGTGGGGAACAGATTGGCAAGCATCCAGAACGACAACCGCACCAACATCGTGCGCGCGCGCGACAATTGCGTCCAGGGGATTAATCGTCCCCAATACATTTGATTGGTGAGTAAGTGCAACCACTTTGGTGTTCGAGGTTATAACGGATTCAATATCTGAAAGATCTAGCCGTCCGTTCTCATCCACGCTAAACCAGACGAGTTCGGCACCCGTGCGCTTAGCCAACTCTTGCCAGGGGATCAGATTGGCGTGATGTTCCATTTCGGTGACAACAATTCGATCATTGTTCGTGAGATGAAAGCGATTGGTCTTATCTGCATTACCGAAGGAGTATGCAAGAAGATTCAGACTCTCGGTGGCACTCTTTGTAAAGACGATTTCATCGATGTCACTACCGAGGAATTTGGCAACGATGGAACGGGCACCTTCATAGGCATCAGTAGCCTCCTCGGCAAGCTGATGAGCCCCCCGATGTACCGCTGCATTATTTCTGCGATAGAAATTCGATTCAGCTTGGATTACGTCCAGCGGCTTCTGGCTGGTAGCGCCACTATCCAAATAGATCAGTCTCATATCCCCACGAATTAACCGTTCGAAGATGGGAAAGTCCTCGCGGATCAGGGCGCCGTTAAGGGTCATAGTTGTAAGAGAGGTCATCTAACTAACGACGTACTCTGCATAACCCTTCTCTTCCAGCTTATCTGCCAGTTCAGGCCCTCCTTCTTCAACAATGTGGCCATTGGCGAAGACGTGAACAAAATCTGGCTTGATGTAGCGCAAAATCCGCGTGTAGTGAGTGATGAGAAGGACGCCGAGGTTATTGGCTTCCTTAGCGCGGTTTACTCCCTCTGAAACGATACGAAGAGCATCCACATCGAGCCCCGAATCTGTTTCATCAAGTATGGCAATCTTTGGCCGCAGCAATTCCAATTGCATGATTTCGTGACGCTTCTTCTCGCCACCCGAGAATCCTTCATTCACGTTTCGTTCCGAGAATGCTGGATCCATATTGAGCGCGTTCATGGCGGCCTTCACCTCACCGACCCAGGTACGCAACTTCGGCGCTTCACCTCGAAGAGCGGTAGCTGCCGTACGGAGGAAGTTCGAAACGGAAACTCCTGGAACCTCAACCGGATACTGCATCGCTAAAAAGAGTCCAGCCTTGGCACGCTCATCAACCTTCATCGCCAGGACATTTGCGCCATCAAGGGTGACGCTGCCACCCGTGACTGTGTATTTAGGATGACCAGCAATGGAATATGCCAGCGTGGACTTACCTGACCCGTTCGGCCCCATGATGGCGTGAGTTTCGCCTGATCGAATTGTCAAGTCGACACCTTTCAAAATTTCAATAGCGCCTTTTTCCGTGATTACCGAAACTTCCAGTCCGCGGATCTCCAGTGTGCTCATCTTCTCCTCTTTCGGTTTGCGTATTCGTTAAATTTCGATGGTGACGGAGTCGTCAGTGATGTGAACTCCGTAAGTCTTAACGCCTTCAACAGCTGGAAGGGTCAGAGCTTTGCCCGTACGAAGATCAAATTCAGCACCGTGTAGCCAGCACTCAATTTTTGTCCCAGAGACATCGCCTTCTGAAAGGGATGCATCTGAATGTGTGCAGGTATCGTCGATGGCGAAAACTTCTCCGCCAATTCTTGTTACACAAATGGATTGGCCGTTCTTCTCCAATCGAACAGGTTTCCCCTCCCCTAAATTGGAGAGCAATAAATCAGACATTTACTAGTGGCCCGCCTTTGCCAGTTCGCCGTCGATACGGTTCATTAAACGCTCTTCGATCACCTCGTCATGGATCTGGGAAATCACATCCGAGAAGAATCCGCGCACGACAAGGCGACGAGCCTCATCCATTGGTATGCCCCGACTCATTAAGTAAAAGAGTTGTTCATCATCAAAGCGGCCAGTGGTGCTGGCATGGCCCGCTCCGACGATCTCGCCAGTTTCGATTTCTAGATTTGGAACCGAGTCGGCCCGGGCTCCATCGCTCAGAAGCAAGTTGCGATTGAGTTCGTATGTATCGGTGCCTTCTGCAGCCGCTCCAATAAAGACGTCACCGATCCAAACAGTGTGCGCTTTGTCGCCTGCAAGTGCGCCTTTGAAGTTCACGCGCGACTTAGCCTTAGGAACACCATGCTCGATATGAATGCGATGCTCTAAGTGTTGTCCCGCAGTAGCAAAATAGACTCCTGAGAGATCGGCAGATGCTCCGGGTGCCGCGAATTCAACAGTGGGGAGCATGCGAACTAGCGAACCACCAACTGTGACAGTAATTGATTTAAACGTTGCATCCCGATCAATAATTGCATGATGTCGGGCAGCATGCACTGACCCTTCGAGCCACTCTTGCAAAGTAATGAATGTCAGATTCGAACCTGGTGCGAGCAAGATCTCAACATCCTCAGCCAGAATTGCGGAGACACTATTTTCAACGATGATGGTCGCTTGAGAATGAGCCCCAATGGAGATTTGAACTCGTGAAAGTTCAGCTCCATCCAATCCACTGGACTTGCGGTTCAAATGAATTACGTCGCTCACTTTTATATTTGGCGCGATTTCAAGAACGAAAACATCTTCACTTTCAGCATGGACTCGCTGAACAATCACGTCATCTGAGTGAGACGCGGGAGAGATCAATTCGCGTGAAATTCTTGAGACTCTTACTCCTGCTTGGGCAACCCCTGCAAGTGCCAGGGACTTCCGGTTATTCACAGTGCAGGTGCCGTCATGCATCCCCGCAAGGCGTTTCAGCGGCGTAAATCTCCATGCCTCTTCGCGTCCAGTTGGAGTTAAATAATTTGTAGTCAGAACAGACATTAGCCGACAGCACCTTCCATCTGGAGTTCGATCAGACGATTGAGTTCGAGGGCGTACTCCATTGGAAGTTCGCGAGCGATGGGCTCGATGAATCCGCGCACGATCATTGCCATTGCCTCATCTTCTGCGAGGCCACGCGACATCAAATAAAAGAGTTGATCATCGCTGATCTTTGAAACAGTCGCTTCATGGCCCATAGAGACATCGTCTTCGCGAATATCCACGTACGGATAAGTATCAGAACGAGAAATGGTATCCACAAGCAATGCGTCACATTTCACCGTGCTCTTTGCATGATGCGCGCCCTCTTGAATTTGCACAAGACCACGGTAGGAAGTTCGTCCCCCACCACGAGCTACAGATTTTGAAATAATCGTGGAAGATGTGTACGGAGCGGCGTGGACCATTTTCGCGCCCGCATCCTGGTGTTGGCCTTCGCCCGCAAAGGCAATCGACAGCGTCTCACCCTTTGAATGTGGCCCCAAGAGAAATACGGCCGGATACTTCATGGTGACCTTCGAACCAATGTTTCCATCGATCCATTCCATGGTCGCACCTTCGGCACACGTGGCACGCTTTGTCACCAAGTTGTATACGTTGTTAGACCAGTTTTGAATCGTCGTGTAACGGACGCGGGCGCCCTTCTTCACGATAATTTCGACCACTGCAGAGTGAAGTGAGTCGGAGGAGTAGATCGGAGCAGTGCAACCTTCAACGTAGTGAATGTACGAATCTTCATCGGCAATGATAAGAGTCCGCTCAAACTGACCCATGTTCTCAGTGTTAATTCGGAAATAAGCTTGCAGCGGAATATCCACATGGACACCCTTGGGCACGTAAATGAACGAGCCACCTGACCAGACTGATGTATTGAGTGCGGCGAACTTATTGTCACCTACGGGGATAACGGTTCCGAAATACTCTCTAAATAGATCTGGGTGTTTTTTCAGTGCCGTGTCCGTGTCCAGAAAGAGAACGCCCTGCTTCTCAAGGTCCTCGCGGATAGAGTGGTACACGACTTCCGACTCGTACTGCGCCGCGACACCTGAGACCAACCGCTGCTTCTCTGCTTCTGGAATACCTAGACGATCGTAGGTATTCTTTATTTCGTCGGGCAAGTCATCCCAAGTAGTCGCCTGCTTCTCCGTGGAGCGTACGAAGTATTTAATGGTGTCAAAGAAGATTCCCGACAGGTCTGATCCCCATGTCGGCATTGGCTTCTTCTCAAACAGACTCAGTCCCTTAAGTCGCATCTCGAGCATCCACTCTGGTTCTGACTTCTTGCTAGAAATATCGCGCACGACTTCTTCGTTGATACCTCTGCGCGAGTTTGTACCCGCGTCGTCCTTATCCGACCAGCCGTACTCGTATCGTCCTAGGCCCTCTAGTTCTGGATGCGCGATGCTCATCGGTTTCCTCCTATGGATGCGTGTTTCGAATGTGCAATCTCCGGAATATAAGTAGTGCAGACACCATCGCCGTGGGCAATAGTTGCGAGACGCTGAACGTGCGTTCCGAGTAGTCGTGAGAATGCCTGCGTTTCGGCCTCGCAGAGTTGTGGGAACTCTGCTGCCACATGCGCAATCGGGCAGTGATGCTGGCAAAGTTCTTCGCCATTGGCGCGAGGCAGGACATTTGCGGCGTAACCTTCTGCAGTGAGAAAACCTGCGAGCGCATCTACTCGCTCGCGCGAATTCTTGGCCTTTTTAATCTTCGGTACCAAAGTACGTTCGATATCTGCCGCGCGTGACTGAGCAAACTCCATGAGAGATTCATCCCCCATCTGCGAGGCCAGAAACTTAAGAGCAGAGACGGCTAGATCGTCGTACGAATGTTCAAACTTTTCGCGACCCCCATCTGTCATGACAAAAACCTTGGAAGGCCGTCCCCGACCTCTCCGAAGGGAAACCCGCGGCTCGCGTGCCTCTAAGAGTCCCTCAGAGACGAGGGCATCAAGGTGACGGCGGATGCCGGCGGGAGTAAAACCAAGCCTTGTGGCTAAAATAGCCGCGCTTGTCGGCCCATTTTCAAGGATGGAGCGGGCAACGAGATCCCGGGTGCGCGAATCTTCAGGCGCAATCTCCTCTAAACCGGTCTTTTTCACAACATAAGTGTGTCGTAATTCTTGGTTTTCTGCCAGTTCAAGCCCGATTGAGCGCTAGTGGCGGGCGCCACC
>JBAZYI010000038.1:15357-15719 GCA_041659345.1 Candidatus Nanopelagicaceae bacterium
ACGTCCTAGGCTACCCGCATGAGAATTCGCTTCGCAGGTGTTCTTTCTCGCCGCCTCTCCGCGCTCCTGGGACTCCTCCTGGTCCTCCAATCTGGATTGGTCGTAACGGGTGGCGCAGTTCGTATCACCGGCTCAGGCCTTGGCTGTCCAACCTGGCCAAAGTGCACCGACCTCTCTTACACCCCAGTTCCTCACCAACCGCAGGGTCAACTCCACGTCTGGATCGAGTTCGGGAACCGGCTGCTCACTTTCGCCCTTCTCCTCGTTGCGGTCATATCAATGATCGCCGTAATACTCCTAAAACGTCGCGATATTAAAGCGCTGGCTGTTGGTCACGTTGTGGGATTTTTGGCTCAAATTCC
>JBAZYI010000039.1:0-15568 GCA_041659345.1 Candidatus Nanopelagicaceae bacterium
GTCCACTTATCGTGAGCGTTATAATTGCAAGAACCGCGGTAGTGGCTCTCCGTCGTAGGGTCAAAAGAATGTACCTTTCGCAGGGGAATTCAGGCTCCGCGTAAAACTCGTTTTCACGCTCAGGTGGAGCGCGAACTACCTGGAAATCTACTGCCCGCCCTTCAATAAGGCACGGGTTGGAAACGGACAAATCGGATATTTATTCTAACGATTCCGTAACACCTCTGGATTGCGTGATGAAAAATGCGCTTCTGTAAAGCAAAATCGTGTGACCTGTGCCCACTCGCGAACGGTAGCCTTGCTCAGGTGTCCTCTCATGGTGAGCTACTAGCAGCGAAAATCAAGGCTGCCCTGGGGACCCTTGTCGCAGAAGGCGAATTCGAGTGTGTTATTCCCGACCATATCCCCCTGGAGCGGCCTAAAAATCGCGATCATGGCGATTACGCCTCATCAGTAGCCCTGCAGGTTTCGAAGGGCTCAGGCAAGTCTGCACGAGAAATCGCCCAATTGTTGAAGCGCAGCCTTGAGGCTCTGGATGAGGTGGCGCTCGTTGAAATCGCTGGCCCTGGATTCATCAATATCACGCTTAATGTGGCGAGCGCCGCAGATGTTGTCCGCCAGATCCTTGAAAAAGGCAGCAGCTTTGGAACTGGCACCGCTCTATCTGGTGTCAATGTCAACCTCGAATTCATTAGTGCCAACCCAACTGGTCCGCTTCACTTAGGTCATACACGTTGGGCGGCAGTGGGCGACTCACTTGGCCGAGTTCTTGCTGCATCGGGTGCGAAAGTGACGCGCGAGTTTTACATTAATGACCGCGGCAATCAGATGGACCTTTTTGGCGCCTCTGTTCGGGCGGCAGCAGTAGGTGAGCCAATTCCGGAAAATGGTTATCAAGGTGCATACATCAACGATTTGGCCAGCGCTGTTGTCGCGGAGTACCCAGAAATTTTGTCACTACCTAAAGCTGAGCAACTGATTGAATTTCGCGAACGCGCATACAAGGCGCAGCTGGCTGATCAACAACGAGTGCTCGAGACTTTCGGCACTCATTTTGATATCTGGTTTTCGGAGCGAAGCCTTCACGAGAGTGGCGCGGTTGAGCATGGCCTCGACAAGTTGCGGAAGCAGGGTCATATTTTTGAGAAAGATGGCGCAACGTGGATGCGCACGACCGACTTTGGGGATGACAAGGACCGCGTCCTTGTTAAGAGTGAGGGGACATTGACGTACTTTTCCACGGATACTGCTTATTACATAAATAAGCGCGAACGCGGTTTTGACATCTGCATATACATGCTCGGAGCAGATCACCATGGGTACGTCAATCGTTTGAAGGCATGTGCCGCGTGTGCGGGGGATGATCCTGAATACAACATTCATGTTCTAATCGGACAACTCGTGAAGATTATGGAAGGCGGAGAGGAAGTAAAGCTCTCCAAGCGAGCCGGCACGATTATCACACTTGAGGATCTTGTTGAAAAAGTCGGCGTGGACGCTGCCAGGTATGCACTTATTCGCTACCCAGTCGATACACCAATGGTTCTGGATGTTGATGTTCTCAAGAAGCGCACCAATGAAAATCCTGTTTATTACGTTCAGTATGCCCATGCGCGTATCGCGGGCGTACTTCGCAATGCGGTGGAATTGAATGTGCCTGGCACGCTCAATGACTTCGATCCGGCCATGTTGACGCACGAGCGCGAGAGTGAATTACTAGGCACGCTCGCGCAGTTCCCGCGCGTCATTCAGGGTGCTGCCGAACTTCGCGAGCCGCATCGAGTTGCGCGGTACCTTGAGGAATTGGCCGGTGTTTATCACCGCTTTTATGCCGATTGCAGAGTTTTGCCGATGGGGGACGAGTCAGTCTCATCGATTCATTCTGCTCGTGTGAATCTCTGCGCAGCTACTCGGCAGGTTCTTGAGAACGGCCTCCAACTTCTCGGTGTTACTGCACCAGAGCGAATGTAAGCGTCATGAGTAACATCTGGTCTTCGAAGATTTCTTTTCCTAATGGACTACTCCACTTGGATGGAATTTCTGCAACCGATCTCGCACGCGATTTTGGGACACCGACTTTCTTCCTAGATGAATTTGATTTTCGAAACCGCGCTACTTCGTGGAAGTCTTCTCTTGAGAAATCATTTGGCACCAACGCAGGCACTGTCTATTACGCCGGCAAAGCATTCCTCTGCGTTGAAGTTGCGCGATGGGTTGAGCAGTCCGGGATCGGCCTTGATGTCTGCACGGGTGGCGAACTAGCCATCGCACTTGCGGCAAATTTTCCGCCTAAGAAGATACAAATGCATGGAAATAACAAGTCGGTTGAAGAGATAGACCGCGCGGTCGAAGTTGGCGTTGGCACAATTGTCATCGATTCGCTTTTCGAAATCGAACGGGTAGCTACCGCTGCTAGGAAGTATGGCAAGAGTCAGCCCGTGCTCCTTCGGCTGACACCGGGGATTGAAGCGCATACTCACGAATCAATCGCGACTGCTCATGAGGATGTGAAATTCGGATTCTCCATTGCAAGTGGTGCTGCTTGGCAGGCGATTGTTGAGACGCGCAAGCATTCAGAGATCGAACTTCGTGGTTTCCATAGCCATATTGGTTCTCAGATACTTTCACATGACGCTTTTGGTATTGCAGCGGATCGACTCATCACTCTCCTTGCAAAGTACCGTGATGAATTCGGAGTTGAGTTGCCAGAACTTGATCTCGGAGGGGGATACGGAATTGCCTACCTTCCAGAGGATGAGGAAATGGCACTGGACGATCTTCTTCCTTGGCTATTTGGTGTGGTTGAGCAGTCCTGCAAGAAATCAAACATAGTTGTTCCTAAGATTTCTATTGAACCTGGTCGCTCGATTGTTGGACCAGCCATGTTCACCTTGTACGAAGTTGGAACCTCCAAAGATGTCATTCTTGAATCAGAGGAAACTAGGCGGTACATCTCTGTTGACGGCGGAATGAGCGACAACATCCGCACTGCTTTATATGACGCCACCTACACCGCAGTTATTGCCAATCGCGTTTCAAATGCTGAACTGGTTGCTTCGCGGGTGGTCGGAAAACATTGCGAAACTGGCGATATTGTCATCAGAGATATTGCCTTGCCAAAGGATCTCCGGCCAGGTGACCTACTCGCGACACCAGCAACCGGGGCTTACGGGCGGAGTATGGCAAGTAATTACAATCATGTTCCCCGACCACCTGTTGTGGCTGTTGTCGATGGCAAGGCGCGAGTGATCCTTC
This sequence comes from Candidatus Nanopelagicaceae bacterium, assembly GCA_041659345.1. GTDB lineage: Bacteria > Actinomycetota > Actinomycetes > Nanopelagicales > Nanopelagicaceae > QYPT01. The sequence continues at coordinate 3,256 of JBAZYI010000039.1, forward strand.
GGCGCGAAACCTTTGCCGATCTTCTCAACCTAGATGTGTGAAAGAGTAAGCACATGAATTCAGCGTTGCCCGTACTCAAGATAGGGATGCTGGGCTGTGGAGTAGTAGGCACTCAGGTCGCGCGACTTTTGGCCCATCATCAACAAGAACTTTCAACGCGCTCAGGTGCTCGACTAGTTCTTTCCAAGATTGCGGTGCGAGACCTCAGTATTCCTCGTGACGGCGTTGATCCCTCTCTATTAACGACGGATGCGAACTCCGTGGTCTCAGATCCAGAAATCGACCTCATCATCGAGGTGATGGGCGGAATTGAACCCGCACGCGAATTGATTCTTGCTGCGATTTCCCATGGGAAGTCGGTCGTCACCGCCAATAAAGCTCTGCTGGCAACCCATGGCGCAGATCTTTATAGTGCGGCGGATAAACAAGGTGTTGATCTTTACTACGAAGCGGCTGTGGCGGGTGCAATTCCGATCCTTCGCCCACTTCGCGAATCTCTCGTCGGCGACCACGTCACTCGGATCATAGGAATAGTCAACGGAACAACAAATTATATTCTTACAAAGATGGACGAAGAGGGCTTGGCATTTGAGGAAGCACTCGCACAGGCTCAGAGTCTGGGCTATGCCGAGACTGATCCGACTGCAGATATTGAAGGGTTCGATGCTGCAGCAAAGGCCGCGATTCTGGCTGGCCTTGCATTCCACACCCGTGTGACATCCACTGACGTATTCCGCGAAGGAATAACGGCAATTACTGCAACAGATGTAGCAGTGGCAAAATCAATGAACCACGTTATTAAATTGTTGGCGATTGCCGAACTCACTGCCGAAGATCACATCTCCGTCCGTGTTCATCCTGCTCTCATTCCGAGGACACATCCTCTTGCCTCCGTCCGTGAAGCTTACAACGCAGTGTTTGTCGAAGCAGAATCTGCTGGCGAATTAATGTTTTATGGTCGTGGTGCGGGTGGAGAACCTACTGCAAGTGCGATCTTGGGAGATGTTGTCGCAGTCGCACGAAATAAGACAACTGGAGCAACGGGACCACGCGAGAGCGATTATGCAGATCGCTCCATAGCATCCAGAGGTGAAGTTCGTACCCAGTACCTGATCCGGTTAGATGTCGCGGATAAACCGGGTGTTCTGGCTTCAGTTGCGCAAGCATTCGCCAATGAAGGCGTTTCCATTCAGACAGTCCGACAGACAGGTCGTGGAATGGACGCCGAATTGATCGTTGTTACGCATGGTGCGACAGAGCTGGCTCTGGCATCCACGGTTAAGAGGCTTTCACAGATGGATATGGTGCGAAGTGTTGAAAGTGTTATTCGAGTTGAGGGAGTTGCTTAATAATGTCTGAACCAAAGACGTCCAAGCAGGGTGCGCACCAATGGCGTGGAGTAATTGAAGAATACCGCTCGCGACTTCCAGTAGATGCAAAGACTCCTGTCATCACACTTCGTGAGGGAGGGACTCCACTCGTCCACGCGCAGAATCTCTCAAAACTTCTCAATAACGACATTTGGTTGAAATTTGAAGGCGTCAATCCCACCGGATCTTTTAAGGACCGCGGAATGACCATGGCGATTTCGTTGGCTGCCCAAGATGGGGCGAAAGTTGTCATCTGTGCATCAACGGGAAACACGAGTGCAAGCGCTGCCGCCTACGCCGCGAAAGCTGGCATGGTGTCGGCTGTACTAGTTCCGCAGGGAAAGATCGCAATGGGGAAGATGGCACAAGCAGTCATCCACGGATCGAAACTTCTCCAGGTCGAAGGAAATTTTGATGACTGTTTGACTCTCGCCCGCGAACTCTCAGAAAAGTATCCCGTTGCACTCGTTAACTCAGTGAATCCATATCGAATTGAAGGACAGAAAACTGCCGCATTTGAAGTCGTCGATTTCCTTGGGGATGCTCCCGATATTCATACGCTACCCGTGGGCAACGCTGGCAATATCACTGCGTACTGGAAGGGTTATGGCGAGTATCGACTTGATGAAATCTCTTCACATCTTCCCGCCATGTGGGGTTTCCAAGCCGAGGGCTCAGCGCCAATCGTGCGCAACGAGATAGTTACCAATCCCGAGACGATCGCTACTGCGATCCGAATCGGCAATCCCGCTTCATGGAAGCAAGCAGTTGCCGCACGCGATGAATCCGGCGGACTTATTGATTCCGTGACGGACGATGAGATTTTGAGCGCCTATCGCCTCATTGCGAGCACGGAAGGCGTCTTCGTCGAGCCGTCAAGTGCTGCGGGTCTGGCAGGACTCATCAAGTATGAAGCCATGGGTAAGTTGCCTCACGGAAAACGAATTGTCATTACTCTCACCGGACATGGTCTAAAAGATGTTCACTGGGCTCTTGAAGACGCTCAAAATCCGATTGTGATTGCCCCCATTGCCGAAGTTGCTGCATCCGCTCTAGGTTTGAGTTAAGTCAAGGTTAGGGGGCGCCACAATGGCAAGACCGACTTTCCGAGCCAATCCGATTCAGGTACAAGTTCCGGCTACGAGTGCCAATGTTGGACCTGGTTTTGACTCTTTTGCTCTAGCCCTTGGGTTGCACGATCGTTATGTTGCACAAATAATGGACGACCCGGGCTTGGATATCGATGTGACAGGCGAAGGTGTCGAGACAGTACGACGCGATGAGAAGAACCTACTTGTGCGAGCGATGTACCAAGGATTTGAATTTATGGGTGGCAAGCCTCGTGGACTCGCAGTTCGCGCTCTTAATGTCATTCCACATGGTCGAGGACTTGGGTCATCGGCGAGTGCGATTATTGGAGGATTAGTTCTGGCACGAGCACTCGTACTTTCAGGCGATGAACGAATGAACGATGAAGCATTGCTCACCATCGCATCAAAGATGGAGGGGCATCCCGATAACGTGGCGGCTGCGCTCACCGGTGGTGCGACCATCGCTTGGCAAGAAGTTCGACATGGGGAATTGGTTTCGCGATGTGTGGGGTCAACAGTTGATCCTCGGATCAAAGCGCTCGCATTCATTCCATCGAATTCAGTTGCGACAACCAAGGCTCGAAAACTTCTTCCTGACACTGTGCCCCATGCGGATGCGGTAATGAATTCCACTCGTTGCGCATTGTTGGTGCATGCATTATCGAATAGACCTGATCTGCTCTTCATAGCAACAGAGGATTTTTTGCATCAAAAATATAGGGAAGAAGCGATGCCTAAGTCTTTTGCCCTGGTACATAAGTTGCGAGCTGCTGGGGTCGCGGCCTTCATCTCTGGCGCTGGTCCGACCGTTTTAGTATTGCACACAGGCGACCCGAGTGAAGTGGCCGAACTTCAGAGAGCCGCTGGGGATACCTTCGCCCTTCATGCACTTGAAATATCGGCGATGGGCGCTGGAGTAGTTCCTAGTTAGCCCCTCATATTGGAATCCCCACGTGCAGTCTGAGGGTTTTGCAGTTGACCATCTCTGGTGCTATGGTTTTAGCATCTGATCGGCCTTAAGGCGTTTTACATTCAGATAATAAGCAAAAATAATCACGGGATTTTTCCCATAACTGAAATGAAGCTCAATGACTGAAAAAGGCACCGTACGCTCAAATAGCCCTGAACTATCTTCTATGCTCCTTCCGCAACTCCAAGAAGTTGCCGGGCAGTTGGGGATTGAAGGCTCTAATAAGTTGAAGAAGGCCGCGCTAGTGCAAGCGATTAGCGATTTGCAGGCCTCCAACCGAGAAGCAGCGAAACTCGAGCGAGAAACTCGACGCGCAGAGCGCAATAACAATCGTAATAAGAAGCGTGAAGCCGCTGAGGAGAGCGAAGAAAGCCCTCAATCAAGCAGCGAAGAACGCGCTCCAGAGTCCAACTCTGATCGAGGCAATTTTGACAGTGGAGATCGCGACGGCGGATCTCGGCGCGATCGCGACCGTGGTCGCGACCGTGGTCGTGGTCGTGATGGCGGACGCGACGGCGGGCGTGACCGAATGAGAGAGCGTGGTTCACGCGAAGAGCGCGAGCCAGTGATCTCCGAAGATGATGTGTTAGTTCCAGTCGGCGGGCTTATCGACATCATGGAGAGTTATGCGTTTATTCGTACGGGCGGCTACCTGCCGGGTCCTAACGATGTTTATGTTTCACTCCAGCAAGTCCGTCGCTTTGCTCTTCGCAAAGGAGATGTGGTCACTGGTGCAGTTCGTCAACCACACGAGGGGGAGCGCCGCGAGAAATTTAATGCGCTTATCCGTCTGGACACGATCAATGGGATGCAACCTGAAGAAGCGCGCAACCGAGTTGAATTTTCTAAATTGGTTCCGCTTTATCCTCAAGAGCGTCTGCGCCTTGAAACCGAACCTAACATTCTCACCACGCGTGTTATCGATCTGATTTCACCAATCGGTAAGGGACAGCGCGGTCTCATCGTTTCGCCTCCAAAGGCTGGAAAAACCATGGTGCTGCAGGCAATTGCAAATGCAATCACGACAAATAACCCTGAGTGTCATCTCATGGTTGTTCTCGTCGATGAGCGCCCCGAAGAAGTTACAGATATGCAGCGCTCCATTAAGGGCGAAGTTATTGCTTCTACATTTGATCGTCCCGCAGATGACCACACAACTGTCGCCGAACTTGCGATTGAGCGAGCTAAGCGTCTGGTGGAACTTGGGCACGACGTAGTAGTCCTGCTCGACTCAATCACCCGATTGGGCCGTGCCTACAACATCGCGGCGCCTGCAAGTGGTCGAATCCTCTCGGGTGGTGTTGATTCTGCTGCCCTATACCCACCGAAGAAATTCTTTGGAGCGGCGCGAAACATTGAAGATGGTGGCTCGCTCACCATCTTGGCAACGGCTCTCGTCGACACGGGTTCACGTATGGACGAAGTTATTTTCGAAGAGTTCAAGGGCACCGGCAATATGGAACTCATCCTCGATCGCCGTATGGCAGATAAGCGAATCTTCCCGGCGGTAAATGTTGATCTATCGAGTACTCGTAAAGAAGAAATTCTCATGGGCTCAGAGGAACTCAATATTGTTTGGAAATTGCGACGTGTTCTACATGCGCTGGATGCCCAGCAGGCGCTCGAGCTTCTCCTTGAGAAGATGAAGGGCACTAAGTCCAACGTCGAATTTCTCATGCAGGTCCAGAAGACCACTCTTGCCAATGGCAACGACGGCTAAATGATCACTAAATAAGCGGCAAATCCTTCAGATATTGATGGATTTCCTTAAGAAGGCGTTTCGGGGATACCCTTGCGCCCATAATGAGCTGGTTCACGACCGCTAAATACGGCGACCCAGCCCTACCGAGAGGGAGAAAATGAAGAAGGAAATTCATCCGCAATACGGTGAAACTAAAGTCACCTGCGGTTGTGGCGAGTCATTTGTTACTCGCTCAACCGTTCCAAGCGGTGCCATTCACGTTGAAGTTTGCTCAGCATGCCATCCGTTCTACACGGGTAAGCAGCGCATTCTTGATACTGGTGGACGCGTTGCGAAGTTCGAAGAGCGCTTCGGAAAAGCAGGCGCTAAGTAGCTTTCCAAAAGGACCGCTTCCGTTACATTCGTAACGGTTGCGGTCTTTTTATTTCTCGAATGGCATTTGAACTACCGGTGAACTACTAATAGGGAGTGGAGGCGACAATGAACGAGAACGACCGTTTTGCCTCTGCCCATAATCTCGTCGACGAGTATGCCGAACTTGAAGCGCAGATGGCCGATCCTGGAATCCACAATGATCAAGGCAAAGCCCGTCTTCTCGGACGCCGTTATGCCCAGCTTGGGCCTGTAGTTGCAGGCTACCGAGAATGGCGAAGTGCAGAGGATGATCTGGCAGCAGCTAAGGAACTCGCGCAGTCTGACCCTGATTTTGAATCAGAAATTCCCGCTCTCCAGGAAACCTGCATTGCGGCGGCGACCAAGTTGGAAGAACTTCTTCTTCCCCGCGACCCCAATGACGACCGCGATGTCATTATGGAAATCAAAGCGGGTGCCGGCGGAGATGAATCAGCCCTTTTTGCCGGCGACTTACTGCGGATGTATTTGAGGTATGCAGAGAAACACGGCTGGAAGACCGAGGTACTAGATGCTACCGAAAGTGATCTTGGCGGCTACAAAGATGTCTCTATCGCAATTAAATCGCGTGGGGCCGTAGAACTTGGCAAGTCGCCTTACGCACGATTGAAGTTTGAGGGCGGAGTACACCGAGTCCAACGTGTTCCAGAGACGGAATCACAAGGGCGAATTCATACTTCCGCTGCTGGTGTACTCGTTCTTCCCGAAGCTGAGGAAGTTGACGTTGAAATCAATATGAATGATCTGCGCATTGATGTTTTCCGGTCAAGTGGGCCTGGTGGACAGAGCGTGAACACGACCGATTCGGCGGTGAGAATTACTCACATTCCCACTGGAATTGTCGTCTCTTGTCAGAACGAAAAGAGTCAGTTGCAGAATAGAGAGTCTGCTCTGCGCATTTTGCGCGCTCGTATGTTGGCAGCGGCTCAAGAAGCAGCGGATGAAATTGCATCGGCAGAGCGCAAAAGCCAGGTGCGGACCGTAGACCGGAGCGAGCGAATCCGTACGTACAACTATCCGGAGAACCGGATAAGCGATCACCGTGTCAACTTCAAGGCAAATAATTTGGATGCAGTTTTAGGTGGCGAACTTGATCCCATGATTCAGGCTCTGCTTGATGCAGATAAAGCAGCCAAATTGGCTTCCACGGGTAAGTAAGAGCAGTGAGAGAAAAAATGGAAGTAAGGGATCAACTTAAAAAGGCCAGGAGCAGTTTCCGAGCCCTAAGTATTAGCGAAGTTGATGCGGAGCATCTCTTTGCACACATCCTAGGTATCTCTCGAATGGATCTGCATAACAGCGTCACAGTTGAAAAAGCCCTCTCGGAATTTGAAGATCTGGCCGATGTTGAAGAGAACTTCGCTGCGCTCTGCCGAAGACGAGAAAATGGTGAACCACTTCAATACATCACGGGAATCGCATATTTTTATGATCTGACTTTGGAGGTCGGTCCGGGCGTTTTGATTCCAAGACCCGAGACAGAACAACTCGTGGAGAGCATCTTGTGTCACCTTAAATCGTCGGAGAAACCTACTAGTGTGATTGACCTCGGGGCAGGGTCGGGTGCGATCGCCTTGGCTATTGCTACGCAGGTACCAACTGCTCATGTCATCGCTGTTGAGAATAGTGCTGAAGCCTTGATCTGGTTGCGAAAGAATTGTGAAAGTGCTGATGCGGAAGTTCGCATCGTTGCGGAGGATGTTGCAACTGCCCTGACGGGAGTTAAGGCAGATTTGGTTGTGGCAAATCCGCCTTATATTCCCAATGGTCAGAAGTTGCCCAGTGAAGTTCTAGATCACGAACCGCATGCTGCCCTCTTTGGTGGCAGGGACGGGATGGAAATTCCTAGCATTTTTATTGACGCTGCTGCGCGATTGCTCAAGCCCGGCGGGCTTTTTGTTGTGGAGCATGGCGAAGAACAAGCGGCAACAGTCAATGCCAAATTGTTGGAAGACTTTGTTGAAATAAAGTCTCACTTAGATCTTAACCAGCGACCTCGATGGAGCAGTGCCCTGAGGAAAGCGTATGACTGAAAGAATTCAGATCCGTCTTGAAGATCAAGAGGCGCAGGTAGATCAGGCACTGAGTTGGATCCATTCGGGTTTTATCATCGCCGCCCCTCTGGAAAATGGCTACGTCTATTTAGCTGATGCATTTACACATGACGCTGTGCGTTCTATGCATGTGCTTCGAGGAGATGATCTGGGCGTCGCGGCTCAAGTGTTGATCGCTGGTATAGAAGTGCTCCATGGCATCGCCAGGGACGTCTCTTCAAGTGCAAGAGTGCTCATGAGTAATTTCTGGCCAGGTTCACTTTCGTTCTACTTACGACCCCAACAGGCGCTCTCGTGGGATCTCGGCGACGGAAAAAGGTTAGATCAGATTTGTGTCCGCGTTCCGAATACGGGTTTTGTTCTCTCGCTTCTTCGCAAGAGTGGACCTCTTGCAGTTGTAAGCGCCGCGAATGCGGGCGAGTCTGCGATCTTGGATCCTGATCTCATCGCAACCTCAAGCCCGGTGCTAGCAGCAATATTTGATGGAGGTCAACTGGCGAGATCGTTGGCAAGCACCATCGTGTCAGATATCGAGACCGTGCCAACTCTTGTGAGGGAAGGGTTGATTACTCTGGAGGAACTCAAAGAACATCTACCTGACATAGAGCGCGAAGATTCTGTAAATTGAAAAGTAACGCCTAGGCTAGGACTCATGACTGATACCCCTTTCTACGGTCCTGATTTCGACCTCCTTTCCAAAGAAGATCCTGACATCGCGTCGATTCTCATCTCTGAATTGCACAGGCAGCAGAACGACTTACAGCTTATTGCGAGTGAGAATTTCACCTCGCGCGCGGTTCTTGCAGCGCTCGGGTCGACACTTTCAAATAAATACGCGGAAGGGTATCCAGGCAAGAGGTATTACGGCGGCTGCGAGGAAGTAGATAAGGCGGAAGTTCTAGCAATAGAGCGTGCGAAGACTCTCTTCGGCGCAGAGCATGCAAACGTCCAGCCACATTCGGGCGCGAGTGCCAACATTGCGGTTTACGCCGCCTTCACTAAACCCGGCGACACCATTCTTGCAATGTCACTCCCACATGGCGGCCACTTGACACATGGATCCAAAGTTAATTTCTCCGGTAAATGGTTCAATGTAGTTTCATACGGAGTGCGTCCAGATACCGAATTAATTGATTATGACGAATTGCGGGATCTAGCAATAAAAAATAAGCCAAAGATGATTTGTACGGGTGCAACGGCATATCCGAGTTTGATCGACTTCGAGACAGTCCGAAAGATTTGTGATGAAGTTGGGGCAATCATGTGGGTCGATGCAGCCCACTTCATTGGTCTGGTCGCTGGCAAGGCGATCCCGTCTCCCGTTCCCTACGCTGATGTCGTTTCTTTTACCACGCACAAAGTTCTACGTGGCCCTCGTGGAGGAATGATTCTTTCGAAGGCGCAGCACGCTGCAGCCATTGATAAGGCAGTCTTTCCGGGAATGCAGGGCGGTCCAATTATGTCGGCGGTGGCGGGAAAGGCAGTCGCGCTCAAAGAGTGTGCGCAGCCCGCTTACCAAGAGTATGCAAGGAAGGTGATTTCCAATTGCCAGGTACTTGCCAAATCTTTGGAGGAAGAAGGTATGAGAGCGGTATCTGGTGGTACTCAGACGCACCTGGCACTCATCGATATTCGCAGTACAAAAGTCAATGGAAAGATTGCTGATCAGCGCTGTGGTCAAGCAGGCATTGTTCTCAACAAGAACGCGATTCCCTTCGACCCAGAATCACCGATGGTAACCAGTGGTATCCGTGTCGGATCTGCTGCTACCACAACTCAAGGCATGGGTCCTGAAGAAATGAAGGCAATTGCCTCGCTGATTGCCCGTGCCATCGCAAGCGAAGATGAGAAAGTCCTCGCCCAGATTCGCACTGAAGTTCACCAGATCACGTCGCGCTTTCCGATTTACTCTGCTTAGTAAGCAAGTCTGGTAGAAGACCATGCGCGTCTATCTTGTTACCTCACTGTTGGCGGCGGCGATCTGCTACATAGTCACTCCTTTTGTTAAAAGGGTGGCTGAGCACTTTGGGGTTGTGGCTCAGATACGCACACGAGATGTTCACACTCTTCCTACCGCCCGATGGGGTGGAGTGGCCATGTGGATTTCGATGGTGATTACATTTCTGATTGCCCGCCACTTAACTTTGGTAGGAAGCGCATTCGGACATGAACTTCAAGGCATTTTTTTTGCATCAACATTCGTCATTCTTTTGGGAATGGCCGATGATCGCTATCAGTTAGATGCTCTTACCAAGTTGGCCGGACAAGCATTGGCTGCTGGCATTCTCCTTCTCTATGGAATTCAAATTCTCTGGCTGCCCATTAATGGCGTGATGACTTTGCCTCCAAGCATTGGCCAAGCCGTGACTGTTCTGATCGTTGTTGTCACAATCAACGCCGTCAATTTTGTCGATGGCCTTGATGGCCTTGCTGCTGGAATTGTGGCAATCGCCGGTGCATCATTTTTTGCTTTTGCTTATCTACTTGCAGTGGTGAATGGATTTAGTCGAGCGGGATCGCCTTCCTTGATAACGGCGATCATCGTCGGAGTGTGCGTAGGCTTTCTTCCTCACAATTCGCACCCCGCAAGAATCTTCATGGGGGATTCGGGTTCGATGTTCTTAGGACTGCTCCTTTCCGCCGCCGCCATCACTCTGACCGGACAGGTGGACGCAAATGCGATCACCGCAGAGAATAAGGGACCAACCCTTCTCCCGCTTCTCCTTCCGTTCGCAGTCTTGGCTATCCCCTTAGTGGATCTGATCCTGGCAGTTTTCCGTCGAGCCTTTTCCGGACGTTCCCCATTTGCCCCTGACAAAGAGCACCTGCATCACCGTTTGTTGGGCGCAGGAAATTCACATCAGAGAAGTGTCGTCATTATGTATTTCTGGACTGCCGCAGTTGCCGTACCCACAACACTTCTCGCATTCTTGCCTTTGTGGGTTGGAGTGACCACCGGGGTGGTTTTGGTCGGCATCAGCTTGGCAATTTCCAGGCGATGGATTGGTGGAGGAAAGCAGAAAAGACAGGTTGACATTGTTCAATGAAAAAGTTAACCCATACCTATTCAAGTGATGAAGCGAATTTAATTCGAGGAGCGCTCATCCCGACCATTGCAGTCGGTATTCTTGGAATAATTCTCGCCACAGTTTTCCGTGGAAAATCTGGACTCTTCGCGGCCCTGCTGGCACAGCTTGTTGTTGTGATGTACTTCACTGTTCATATCGCGGTCTCTTCAATTTCCAGGAAATTGGACCCGATGACGACTTTTGCCTTGGCAATGTTCTCCTATTTCGCCAAAATTGCGGCCCTGGGCGTCTTTCTCTGGATCTTGACCCGCTATACCTCTCGATCGAGCATCGATCGTGCCAGTTTCGGGCTCGTTGCAATCGCGCTGACGCTAGCGTGGCTGGGTGGAGAGATACGAAGTTTCTTAAAGCTCCAGATACATCTACCATTACCGCAGAAACAGATGAGTGAAGAACCAAAAATTGAGGAGACTGAGTGAAGAGAGATGAGGGCGCGGCCTGGTCAATCTTCGGGTATCTCCTTTCCGGACTCCTTTTTTGGGGTGGCGCCGGCTACTTCCTAGACCGCTGGCTCAATACCCGGTACTTCCTGCTGGGCGGGTTACTTTTGGGCGTGAGCGCGGCTATTTATCTCATCTGGCTCAGGTTCGGGCGGGAATGAGGCGGCTTTCGAGCCGATTTCACAGGTAAGAACTTTTGCCAATAAGGTTGCCCCGCTGGCTAGATCTTCCCGAAGTCACTATGAAAACTCTAGAAACACAAAGGAGTGTGCGTGCGCACGTTGCACTTGTTGAGGACTGAAGGTGGCGGATTCGTCCCTCCGAGCACTAACGACTTCAACCTCCCACCCATTTTTGGCACCAATGAATACACCACGAAGCCTATTTTCTTGGTCTTTCTGTCGGTCATTCTTGTTTCAGTTTTCTTTATCATGGCATCGCGCAAGGCAGCAGTAGTTCCTTCAAAATTGCAGTTCGCGGGCGAAAGCATCTATTCCTTCATTCGCAACGATGTTGCTCGCGACAACATCGGACACGAATTTATGCGCTTCGTGCCCTACTTGTTCACACTTTTCACTTTCGTCTTAACCAATAACATTTTTGGAATCGTTCCATTGCTTCAGTTCCCTTCTATGTCGCATGTGAGCTTTCCTTACGTGCTGGCTGTGTTCACCTTCGTCGTCTTCCACTATGTCGGAATTCGAAAGCAGGGAATCCGTAAGTACCTCAAGGACATCATGTTCATGCCCGGCGTGCCAAAGGCCGCATACATCCTCTTAACCCCTCTGGAATTGGCGACTTTTTTCATCGTCCGACCGCTCACTCTTTCTCTGCGTCTATTTGCCAATATGTTCGCAGGGCACTTGCTTCTTCTCGTTTTCATCTTGGGTGGGGATCACCTGCTCAAGGGGGTCATTGGTTTGAAACTGATCAGTCCTTTCGCCTTCGCATTCGGCATTGGTCTGACCTTCTTCGAATTTATGGTCCAGGTTCTGCAGGCGTATATCTTTACCCTGCTTACTGCTCTCTACGTCGCCGGTGCCCTAGCCGACGAGCACTAAATAAATCCCATCAAGCAGTTCGCTTGATTACTTGCTAGAAAGGTAAGAAAAATGACAGGCACACTCAACCTGGTCGGTTATGGCCTCTCTGCAATCGGACCCGCGATTGCTACCGGCATGATCTT
>JBAZYI010000040.1:0-15555 GCA_041659345.1 Candidatus Nanopelagicaceae bacterium
AAGATCAGGATTTAGGCGAATGGTTAACACGGAGATGATGATTCCCAGAAACAATGCCCCTGCATCTCCCATATAAATCTTCGCTGGAGCTTTGTTCCACATCAAAAACCCGGCGGTGGCGCCTGCGGTGACGATGGCTAGAGCACTGACTAATTCTTGCTGGCGATCGTAGGCGATGAAAAAGAGGAATACAGAAATAACCGCGACAGTGCCCGATGCGCCACCATCTAGATTGTCGAAGAAATTTATCGAGTTGCAGACACCAACTATCCAAAAAATTGTGACAGCACTGTCCAAGAGCGCATTGTTAAGTGGAGTTCCAATTGTGTGCGTCCATATCAAGATAAATGCCACAATAAGAGCCGCGATCGTTTGAAGAATCAGTCGTGGCCACGGCTCAAGTCCGCGAAGATCATCCACTAGCCCCATAATTGAAATAGCAAGTGCGGGAACGAGGACTGAACTGGCAAGTGCAAAAGTATGCATCGAGAAGTCCGAATAGAGCATCGCTGCATAACTGGAAATAAGTATTCCAATAGCGATCGCCACTCCTCCCAAATATGGGATGGGCTCTTTGTGGGTTTTGCGAGGGATATTTGGAGAGTCGACCGCGCCATTTCGGATCGCAAGCGAGCGCATAACCGGAGTTAAGGCACCAACTAAAATAAAGGTGAAAGCACCAAGCAATAGGAATTGCCGTATCGAATACTGCATTTTTCTGTCTGGAGAATATTTCTTTAGTTGCCTGAGTTTGGACGGCTCTGAAGAAGCTCTTTAACTTCCGATTCTCGGTATCTGCGATGACCGCCGAGAGTGCGAATGGAGGTTAATTTGCCTGCTTTTGCCCACCTCGTGACCGTCTTCGGGTCAACGCGAAAGAGCGCTGCAACTTCTGCCGGCGTGAGAAGGACTTCTGCGTCGGTAAGCCTGCTCATACAAATAACCTCCACAGATGTCCGATTCGCACCAATATGACAGGAAGTATCCGCCTTAGTTGCCTCTCGTGCAAGAGGCTCACTATGCAAATCCTCAGTTACATGGCTTGTTCGAAAGCAGCAACTGCTCGCCAACGAGTAACAAGCCGCTCGTATCCTCGTCCAGCGGCCGCGCCGTCACCAGATGCAAGACCAGAAACAGAACTCAATACGTCTTCAATCGAAGTATCCGCATCTAGTCCCTCTTCTCCTTTTCCAACCAGAGACTTCTCAAGATATTCCGCAAGTCCTCCATAATCGAGTTCGAGATAAGACTCGGGGTGAAAATTGTCGAACCAATTTCCCAAGTCCTGTAACTCCTCTTCCACTTGACCCGGGCCAAAGGCGTTCCGCACTGCACTGTGTGTAATTAGACAGCGTGCCTTTGCATTCGCCAGAGAAGTGCGAACCACCGTGAAGGGGCCGTAGGTATCTCGACCGCGCACGCGTTCTTCGGGGACAAATAAAGTGAACCAGCGTGGAGGAATAATCCAAGTCTGGGTCAAAATGTGCGGGACTTTACTTTCGACAGAATCAAATCCAGATGTCAAGACTTCTTCAACTCCCTCAGGCATAAAGAGGGAACTCACACTGGGTGGAAGCGAAGATTTAAAATCCTCTATCGCTGCCCAGCATCGAGTGGCAGTCGACCACGGTGACACGAACCGCGCATTGTCGATATCGATGACGTGTGCGCCGTCGGGTCTTAGAGCTGGTGACTCGGGAGAAATAATCCTTCGCAGTGCAAGAATTTGCTCGACTCGTGAAGAATTCTCTGTTGCAGCGATCGTCGACCACCTAAGGCGGTCAGCGGGTTCAAAAGAGGAGATGGGTTCGTAGACTCGTAACGATGCAACGTAGGGAGTCGGGCGCATGGCGATTACGCCCGCGGAATGTAGTTGCCTTCAGCGAACGGATCGTCATCATCACGATCTTTCGTCGTATCAGGCTCTCCGTGAAGCTCTTTTGCTAGGCGGTCGAGATCCATCTCTTGGGATGAATACTTCAGATCGCGAGCAACTTTGGTTTGCTTGGCTTTTGAGCGGCCGCGCCCCATAGCGTGACCTCCTTAACTATGTGCAATCAGGGAGGTAGGTTATCGTGCTTGGTAGGAACCTTCCAAAGCAGCCCCCTGGGACTCGGGGATTTCTAAGATTTCACCTGCGATCCAAGCCTTCATTCCTCGCGCAGCCAGCGTTTTGAGCGCCAAATCAGCGCTCTCGGGGCCAACCACAGCCACCATGCCCACTCCGCAGTTCCAGGTCGCCTCATAGTCAGCCTGGGCAATCCCACCCATATTGGCGAGGAGGTCGGTCGCCAACGGCAGGGCCCACGTGGAGCGGTCAAAACGAGCGCTCAGGCCCTTGGGAATCACTCGGGCCGTGTTTGCTGCCAATCCACCACCAGTGACGTGGGCGAAAGTATGTAGATCCGTTTGAAGGGCCTGGATGAGCACTAGGCAATCACGTGTGTAAATCTCAGTCGGTGTCAGAAGTTCTTCACCGAGTGATTTTCCGAAATCTTGGTAGGTATGACCAAGATCCAACTTGCTTGTCACAAGAATATGGCGAATTAAGGAATATCCATTTGAGTGAAATCCGCTAGACGGCATTGCCAACACCACATCGCCCGGTTTGACCCTCTCGGCGCCAAGAAGATTGGGCGCGTCAACAACTCCAGTAGCAGCGCCGGCAATATCGAATTCATCTTCCCTCAATAGCCCTGGGTGCTCCGCTGTCTCTCCACCTATTAGAGCAGTGTTGGCTTTCTGACAACCCACCGCAATGCCCTTAACAATTTCCGCAATGCGCTCTGGAAATACTTTCCCGACAGCAATGTAATCAGTCATAAATAGTGGTTCGGCGCCACACACGACCAAATCATCTACGACCATCGCCACAAGATCCTCGCCAATCGTGTCGTAGATTCCCATCTGGCGTGCAATCTCTGTCTTGGTCCCGACGCCATCAGTAGATGTCGCCAGCAACGGTTGTTGATAATTCTTAAGAATCGAGGCATCAAAGAGTCCGGCAAATCCGCCAATGCCGCCGACAACTTCTGGTCGAGATGCTTTGGCGATCGACGCCTTCATCAATTCAACCGCACGTTCTCCAGCTTCGATGTCCACGCCTGCATCACGGTATGTAGACACTAGTGAGCTCCTTGAACGGGAGTAATTTCCAAACGCATCTTGCCGTCTGACATATCTGTCGGAATTGAAATTGGATACTCGCCAGTGAAGCAAGCGTGACAGAGTTTGGATTCCGAGATGGTCGTTGCTTCGATCAATCCCTCAAGTGATACATATCCAAGTGAATCCGCACCAATCGAACGACGGATCTCCTCAATTTCCAACCCGCTTGCGATCAACTCTGCGCGAGATGCAAAATCAATTCCATAAAAACATGGCCACTTGACAGGGGGACTGGATATTCGTACATGAATCTCGCGTGCGCCTACCTCACGGAGCATCCGGACGATTGCACGCTGAGTATTGCCACGCACAATCGAATCATCAACTACAACAATTCGCTTGCCTTCAATAATCTCCCTTAAGGGATTGAGTTTGAGTCGAATTCCCAGTTGTCTAATGGTCTGACTAGGTTGAATAAAAGTGCGGCCAACGTATGAATTCTTTACAAAACCAGCGCCGTACGGAATACCTGATGCACGTGAGTAGCCGATGGCAGCTGGTGTTCCTGATTCGGGCACTGGAATGACAAGGTCTGCTTCGACTGGATGCTCGTGCGCTAAGCGCTCACCCACCGCCACGCGAGTTGCGTGAATGCCACGACCGGCGATAGTTGTATCCGGACGTGCTAAGTAAACGTATTCGAATAAGCAGCCCTTCGGATCCTGCGGGGCCCAGTGCTGCGAGCGAATTCCCGTCTCATCGATTGCAATGAATTCGCCTGGTTCGACTTCGCGGATAAATGACGCTCCTACAATGTCTAAAGCGGCGGTCTCAGATGCAACAACCCATCCACGTTCTAATTTTCCAATGACTAGTGGACGCACTCCATGTCGATCACGCGCCGCATACAAAGTGCGCTCGTCCATAAAGACAAGGGAGAAGGCACCCTCAAGGAGCGGCAACACTGCCATCGCGCTGGCCTCGAAATTCTTTTCATCCCGACTTGCAAGAAGGGCCGTCATCACTTCAGTATCAGTCGTTGCGCTGCGATCTTTACCAGCGGCCAGTACCGTCTGATGTTGCAACATCTCTGCCAGACTGCCGGTATTTGTGAGATTTCCATTGTGAGCAAGCGCCAAGGTCCCATACGTGGTGGGACGAAGAGTAGGTTGAGCATTCACCCACGTGCTTGAACCAGTAGTCGAGTATCTGCAGTGACCGATTGCAAGTTCGCCCTTGAGCGAAGTGAGATCGGCTTCTGTAAAGACTTGTGAAACAAGACCCATATCTTTGTAGACGAGAATTCTCTCGCCATCACTCGTTGCAATACCAGCAGATTCTTGGCCGCGATGTTGAAGCGCATACAGACCATAAAAAGTTAGTTTGGCAACCTCTTCACCAGGCGCCCATACTCCAAAGATTCCGCACTCGTCCTGCGGTCCCTTCTCTTCAGAGAAGAGTTCGTGAGTAAGAAGTCCATCTGGACGGCGGGTCATTTTGTAGATTGGCCTCGCTTTCTAAATAGAAAACCGAACACATTTCCAACGAAAATTGATTGCTTTGCCAAGAGAATTATCAAAGTATAACGTGCAATTTGAGTAGCGGCAGATACGGGGAGAGGTCGGCACGTGCCCCCGAGGCACGGACTGAACCGGAGGCGAGGGCTTGCGTCCAAGTCTGAGATCCATCCGCCAATGCAAGCCAGGTTTCGGCGTTCATTTCGATGACATTTGGCGGGGTACCTCGCGTATGGGTGGGACCATCACCGCATTGGATCGCGGCGTAGGGTGGTATGCGTACTTCGATAGCCCGGCCTGGTGCTATCAAAGAGAGTTGACGCAGAGTCGCCTTGACCGATTCAAGGATCTCTTTATCGAGCATACTTAGATCGTCACCCAAAAAGTCTCGGAATCGTATCTGTAAAACTTTTTCGTAATTCATCCAATGGGATCACTGAATCATTTATGGCGAGGGAACTGCCTCCAGAAATACCAATTCTCGCTAAAGGAATATCCTTCGCTCTCGCAAGATCAATGAGGCGTTCGGCATTCTGTGACTCGATCGCAATAACTACTCGACCAGGTGTTTCACTGAGTAGGGCTGTGGCGACATCACCCGGCAATGCAATAGTGGCACCGACGTTCTTCCGTAATGTCATTTCCGACAGTGAAGCCGCCAAGCCGCCTTGACTCAAATCGTGGGCAGACTCAAAAATTGGCTGACCCTCAAGAAGTAAGTCTATCAATCGCATTTCGCGTTGAAGATCCGCAATCGGTGTCTGCCCTCCTCGTTGACCGTGCATGTAGGCCCATTCGCTTCCAGCGAAATCTTCATGCGTCTCACCGAGCAAATAGAGATCCAAGCCCGAGCGATCAAGTGCCATGGTCGTCCGAGTTCGTACATCTTGTATCACGCCAAGAACTCCAATGACCGGAGTCGGCAAAATCGCCACCGTTCCAGTCTGGTTGTAGAAGGAAACATTTCCTCCAGTGACAGGCAATCCCATCTCCAAACAACCATCAGCCAGCCCACGGACCGTCTCAGCAAATTGCCACATGACTTCCGGATCCTCTGGCGAACCAAAGTTGAGACAGTTTGTGACTGCCAGCGGTTTCGCGCACGCGGTCGCGATGTTGCGAGCAGCTTCAGCCAGCGCCAATTTCGCACCTTCGTAGGGATTCAGGTACGACCAAGAGGCGTTAGCATCGGTCGAAATAGCCACACCTAGATGGGTTTTCTCATCAATTCTGATCATGCCGGAATCCTCGGGCTGTGACTGGACCGTGTTGCCTTGAACGTACTTGTCATATTGGGCAGTGACCCAACTCTTGTCAGCCATATTGGGGCTAGCCATGAGTTGGAGCACAGCTGCACGAATTTCTTCTGCGCTCTTGGGCATAGGAAGCGAAGGAGTCTGAGCAGTAAGTGCATCAAGATAATTGGGCTTCGCCATGGGACGGTTGTAGACGGGTCCTTCATGCGCAACAGTGCGCGGAGGAACGTCGACTATTACCTCTCCGTGCCAAGTGACTATTAATCGATCACCATCGGTGACCTCACCGATGACCGTCGCCGTGACGTCCCACTTTTTACAGATCTCAAGAAAGCGGGCAATCTTGCTCGGTTCGACGATTGCACACATACGCTCTTGAGATTCACTCATTAAAATTTCTTCTGGGGAGAGACTCGGATCGCGCAATGGCACATCATCCAATGCCACGTTCATTCCGCCAGTGCCCGCCGACGCAAGTTCACTCGTTGCACAAGAAAGGCCGGCACCACCTAAGTCTTGAATGCCCACCACCAAATCTTCGGCAAAAATTTCAAGGGAACACTCGATCAGAACTTTTTCCGTAAATGGGTCACCAACCTGAACACTCGGTCGTTTGGCAGGACCCGTCGAACCGAATGTTTCACTTGCAAGAACTGAAACTCCTCCAATGCCATCTCCGCCGGTCTTCGCTCCAAAAAGGACCACCAAATTTCCCACACCTGAAGCCTTCGCAAGTTTGATTTCGTCGTGACGCATAACGCCGACACAGAGAGCGTTTACAAGTGGGTTGCCGGCATAAGTCTCGTCGAAACTGATTTCGCCACCAATGTTTGGGAGTCCGAGACAGTTTCCGTATCCACCAATACCTGCAACGATGCCAGGAAGCACTCGGCGTGTGTCAGCGGCATCTGCCGGACCAAATCGAAGAGGATCCATAATTGCAATCGGTCGAGCACCCATCGTCAAAATGTCGCGAACAATTCCGCCGACTCCAGTTGCTGCACCTTGGTAGGGTTCAACGAAAGAAGGATGGTTGTGGGATTCAATCTTGAAAGTCACTGCGTATCCCTGGCCTACATCTACAACGCCAGCGTTCTCTCCGATACCAACGAGAAGAGCATCGGTTTTAGGGGCCTTTTCGCCAAATTGACGGAGATGAACCTTCGAAGACTTATAAGAGCAATGTTCGCTCCACATAACCGAATACATAGCCAATTCACTTGAGCTTGGGCGCCGCCCGAGAATTTCACGAATTCTCTCGTATTCATCGGTTTTGAGTCCGAGTTGTGCGAAAGGTTGTTCAACATTGGGGGTCGTACTTGCAATCGCGACTGTATCTAATGACATTTACTTTCCTACCATCTGGCTAAGAATTGAAGTAAAGAATGGAAGTCCATCGGCACTTGGTCCCGTCAGGGCATCAATGGCGTGTTCAGGATGGGGCATGAGCCCAACGACATTTCCACGTGCATTGGTGATTCCTGCAATTAAATTGCGCGATCCGTTGGGATTCTCACCAACGTACCGAACTACGACCAGTCCTTCTGCCTCTAGGCGCTCCAATGTCGGATCGTCACACTGGAAGGAGCCTTCGCCATTTTTTAGTGGAATAACAATTTCTTGGTCTTCCGTAAAGCTCGATGTCCATGCGGTGGAAGTATTTTCAATTCTTACTCTCTGATCTGTACAGAGAAAATGCAGACCTTGGTTACGGGTGAGGGCACCTGGAAGAAGATGTGACTCACATAGAACTTGAAATCCGTTACAAATTCCTAGAACCGGCATTCCAGCATTTGCCTTTTCAATAATTGAAGTCATGACGGGCGCAAAACGTGAAATGGCGCCGCAACGTAAATAATCTCCGTAAGAAAATCCACCAGGAAGAATTACTGCATCTACTCCATGCAGATCTGAATCCGCGTGCCAGAGAGAGACAGACTCTGCGCCAGCTGCTCGAATCGCTCTAGCGGCGTCATGATCATCTAGCGAACCGGGAAAGGTGACTACTCCAACTTTCACTTACTTCTCCACTCTCACCGAGAAGTTTTCAATGACTGGGTTCGCCAACAAAGTTTCCGCTGCTCGAGAGATCTCCGCCAATTGAGCAGCAGATGGCTCACCTTCCACCTCGATCTCAAATCGTTTCCCCTGGCGAACAGAGGTCGCGAAGGTGAAACCTAAACGAGGCAGGGCGGCGCTAACTGCCTGCCCTTGCGGGTCGAGAATCTCTGGCTTAAGCATTACATCGACCACTATTTTTGCCATGTGGATCTGCTCCTTTGTCGTTTAATCCTTGAAGGGTGTGCCAGTTAGTCTCAAATATGCATCTCGGTAGCGCTCCGCCGTCTTTTCAACGATCTCCGGCGGCAGCACTGGGGGCGGAGAGTTGCGATCCCAGCCACTTTCCACCAAGTAGTCGCGAACAAATTGCTTGTCGAAAGAAGGCTGGGTGCCCCCAGGACTCCATGTTTTTGCATCCCAGAACCGAGATGAGTCAGGAGTGAGAGCTTCGTCGCCAAGAGTGATCTGGCCATCCTCATCACGACCAAACTCGAATTTCGTATCGGCGAGAATAATTCCGCGCCCCTTCGCGTAATCGGCGGCAGCGCTATAGAGCTTGAGAGTCAGATCGCTTAGTGCACTGGCTTCAGGAACAATTGCGAGTGCTTGTTCCAAATTTATATTTATGTCGTGATCACCGACCTCCGCCTTTGTTGCGGGAGTGAAAATATTTTCAGGAAGTTGTGATCCATCAAGTAAGCCACTCGGAAGAGGAATGCCACAGACCGACTGTGAATTCTTATACTCACTCCAACCACTGCCAGTGAGATAACCACGGGCCACGCACTCAATGGGAAACATGGTCAGCGGCTTAACAATTACCGCGCGGCCTTTTACCTCTGATGGAACATCCACACTGATGACATGATTTGGGACAATGCTCTTCAACTGTTCGAACCAGAATAGCGAAAGCTGCGTGAGCACTGCTCCCTTTGTAGGAATTGCAGTAGGTAGAACCCAGTCGAAAGCAGAGATCCGATCAGAAGTCACCATCAATAGGCGACCTGATGCATCTGAATACAGGTCACGAACCTTTCCAGTTCGGATATGTGTCCAGCCTGGAATTACGGCTGCTGGTGGCGGCCCTACTTGGCCAAAGCCGCTCATCGAATCGCCCCTGGTTTGTAGGCGACAGCATTGGGGTGCGATGCGGTAATCAATGCAATTCGTTTTACAACACGGGCAACTTGCTCACGAGCTTCTCCAGTGAAATCAATGGGATTGCTTATGAGGGCTGCCAAACTCTCCTCATCCAGCGGAATTCTTGGATCTTCGGCGAGGGCAGAGAGAAGCATGTTGGGCTTTCCTTCGCGCATTGCTAAAGCAGCTTTGGTCGCGTGCTCCTTAATTACTTCATGCGCAACTTCGCGACCCACACCGGCCTTCACACTGGCCATCAAGATTTTGGTGCTGGCAAGAAATGGAAGGTACCGTTCAAGTTCTGCCTCAATAACCGCAGGGAAAATACCGAATTCACTGATTACGGTGAGCATGGTTTCTAACAGCCCATCAATGGCATAAAAAGCATCTGGGATCGCGACGCGACGAACAACGCTGCACGAAACATCGCCTTCATTCCATTGGTCTCCGGCTAGTTCGCCGACCATGGAGGCGTATCCACGGAGAAGAACGGTGAGACCATTGACGCGTTCGCACGAGCGGGTATTCATTTTGTGCGGCATGGCAGAGGAGCCGACTTGTCCGGCCTTGAAACCCTCTGTCACGAGTTCGGCACCTGCCATCAGTCGGATAGAGGTAGCTAGCGAGGATGGCGCTGCAGCAATCTGAACCAAAGAAGAGAGAACATCAAAATCGAAAGAGCGAGGGTAAACCTGGCCTGTTGAATCCAACACGTGATCAAAACCCAATTCAGAGGCTATAGATAACTCAAGTTGCTGGTGTGCTTGCGAAGAACCCAGTAAGTCGATCGAATCTTGCGCAGTCCCAACCGGTCCCTTGATTCCCCGTAGTGGGTAGCGTTCCAGAAGAGATGCAAGGCGTTCGTAGGCAAAAATTAATTCTTCCGCGGCGGAGGCAAAACGTTTTCCAAGAGTTGTGATCTGAGCGGGAACATTGTGCGAACGTCCAGCGATTGGTAGATCGGCATACTGAGTTGCTCGCTCGCCTAAGCGGGCTAGCAGTGCGACCGTTTTATCTCTGACAATGAGGAGTCCGTTTCGGATTTGAAGCGCTTCAATATTTTCCGTCAAATCACGACTTGTCATTCCAGCATGAATAGCCTCGTGACCGGCTAAGGCATTGAACTCTTCTATTCTCGCCTTCACATCATGGCGAGTGATCTTCTCTCTCGCATCAATGGATGCCAAATCAACTTGATCGATTATCTTTTCGTAATCCCGAATAACATCCTGGCTAATTGGGTGTCCGAGTCTGGATTGAGCACGTGCAACTGCAAGCCACAAATTTCTCTCAGAAACTATTTTCGCTTCCGGCGCAAAGATCTCGCGCATTGCACCCGATGCGTATCTACTCGCCAGAACACTCACTGGCACATTCTCTCCCATCAATTGCCCTTCTCTGCAATCGAGGCGTTGAGAGCTACATCTGTGCGAAAAAAAGAGCCTTCCAGGCGAATTTTGCTGATTCCTCGGTAGGCGCAGTTGCGCGCTTCGGTCAGATCGCTCCCTAATCCTGTTACGGCTAATACTCGACCACCATCTGAGAGAAGGTCATCGCCAACCTGGCGTGTTCCAGCCTGATAAACCTCCACGCAATCAATATCCGGAAGTCCCGTAATTGGGTCCCCGCTGCGAGGGGAGTCGGGATAGCCACGTGCCGCGAGCACGACCGTAACCGCTGACTCCTCGCGCCATTCCAGGGTCACGCCGTCTAGATCTCTAGTGGCGGCCTTGTAGAGAAGCGATCCCAAGGGGGTGATAAGGCGCGGAATCAATACTTCAGTCTCTGGATCGCCAAAACGCGCGTTGAACTCAATGATTCGAGTCCCGTGGTCTGTAAGTGCAAGGCCTGCATAGAGCAAACCCACAAAAGGAGTTCCTCGTGCCGCCATCTCAGCAATCATCGGTGCGAGAACTTCCCGCTGGGTCTGTTCGACAATGTCAGAAGGCGCCCAAGGAAGTGGTGAGTACGCACCCATGCCTCCTGTGTTGGGGCCTTTATCATTATCGTGCGCGCGCTTAAAATCTTGCGCCGGTTGCATTGCAATAATTCTTTTCCCATCCGAAATTCCAAAGAGTGAAATCTCTGGACCATCGAGAAATTCTTCGATAACAACTTTCTTGCAACTCAGTGCGTGCTTGAGCGCTACATCTCGGTCGTGTGTTACAACCACACCTTTTCCACCAGCCAAACCATCGTCCTTTACTACAAAAGGGGCACTGAAGGAATCCAAGGCTCTTTCGATTTCCTGTCGTGTCGTGCAGGTGAAACTTCGCGCCGTCGGGACACCAGCATCGTTCATGACTTCTTTAGCAAAAGTCTTGGAGCCCTCCAATTGAGCAGCGGCCATGGATGGGCCGAATGTTGCAAAACCATTCGCTCGCAAAACATCTGCCACTCCATTTACTAGAGGCGCCTCAGGTCCAATGACAACAAGATCAACGTCAAGCGCTCTTGCAAGAGAAAGAATTGCTTCATTGTCACTCATGTCGACTGGATGAATTGTTGCGATTTCAGAAATTCCTGGATTGCCAGGTGCACAATGAAGTTCTGTCACATTCGGATCTGCGGCGAGACCAGAAGCAAGCGCATGTTCGCGTCCGCCGCTGCCGATGAGTAAAACCTTCATCGAAGTGCCTCTTCATCATTTCCAAGTGCAGCAAAGAGATCAGGAGTGTGGTGGGTTGCAAGCGGCTCAAGTCGAACCACGCGTCCCACCAGAGTATTCATTCTTAGACAAAATCCTTTACGACGATGGTCTGATTTCTTCCAGGTCCAACACCAATTGCACTCATCGGCGCACCTGAAATCTTCTCGAGAAATGCTACATACGCTTGCGCGTTCGGCGGTAAATCGGAAAGTTTGCGAGCGCCGGAAATATCTTCTGTCCAACCTGGGAGATATTCATAGATTGGTTTTGCATGATGGAAGTCAGTCTGAGAAGAAGGTAACTCTTCTACGCGCTTTCCATCAACTTCATAGGCAACACAGACCGGAATTTTCTCCCAGCCAGTTAGAACATCAAGTTTTGTTAGGAAGAAATCAGTAAGTCCGTTGACGCGCACCGCGTAACGAGCGATCGGCGCGTCATACCATCCACATCTGCGGGCACGTCCTGTAGTGACACCAACTTCGCCGCCAATGGTGCGTAATTTCTCGCCATCTCCATCGAGAAGTTCGGTTGGGAATGGGCCTGAACCAACTCGCGTTGTGTACGCCTTCACAATGCCGATTACTTTCGTGACCTTTGTTGGACCTATTCCAGACCCTGTGCAAGCACCGCCCGCTGTTGGATTGCTTGAAGTGACAAATGGATACGTTCCGTGGTCGACGTCGAGCAATGTGCCTTGAGACCCTTCGAGTAGCACGATTTTGCCTTCCTCTAAAGCTTTGTTCAGAAGGAGTCCTGTATCAGTAACATAGGGACGCAATATCTCCGCATAACCCAAGTATTCAGCAAGTACATCTTCAACTTCGATGTTCTTGCGGTTAAATACCTTTACAAGAATTTGATTCTTATCGCGCAGAGCGCCTTCGATCTTCTGGCGAAGAATTGAAGGATCAAAAAGATCCTGCACGCGAATACCAATGCGATTGATCTTGTCTGCGTAGGCCGGTCCAATGCCGCGACCCGTGGTGCCGATCTTGGAATTGCCAAGAAAGCGTTCGGTAACTTTGTCGATGGTGCGGTGATAGGGCGTAATCAAATGTGCATTCGAACTGATGACCAATTTCGAACAATCAATTCCGCGCTCGGTGAGACCTTTGATTTCCTGTAGAAGAACGCCCGGATCAATGACGACACCATTTCCGATAACGGGCACAACATCGGGGCTTAAGATTCCAGATGGAAGAAGGTGAAGTGCATACTTCTGATCTCCGATGACGACCGTGTGACCCGCGTTGTTGCCGCCTTGATAGCGGACGACATAATCAACGCGGTCACCAAGAAGGTCAGTGGCTTTACCCTTGCCCTCATCGCCCCACTGTGCTCCCAGCAGAACTATGGCTGGCATAAGTAACGCCTTTCCTTAAATGGGTAGAGAAATTAAGCGAGTAGAGAAGTGCCCGATGAGCGAAGGTCATCGCACGCGTGTTGAACCCGGGCAGCCATACCTGCTTCAGCTGCCTTGCCCCAAGCACGTGGGTCGTACATCTTCTTATTTCCAACTTCGCCATCGATCTTGAGGACGCCGTCGTAATTCTTCATGACGTGATCAACCACTGGGCGTGTATATGCGTACTGAGTATCGGTATCGATATTCATTTTGATGACGCCATAATCAAGAGCTTCGCGGATTTCGCTGAGAAGCGAACCTGAACCGCCGTGGAAGACAAGGTCAAAAGGTTTCGAACCAGAGGCAAGGCCCTTTTTCGCCGCAACCGCGTCCTGCAACTCCTTGAGGATTTTTGGTTGAAGCACAACGTTGCCGGGCTTGTAAACTCCCTGAACGTTTCCGAAGGTTGCAGCAAGCATGTAACGCCCGCGCTCACCAAGACCAAGAGTTTCGGCCGTCAAGATGGCATCCTCCGGCGTGGAGTACAACTTGGCATCATGCTTTGCCTCAACGCCATCCTCTTCCCCACCAACAACGCCAATTTCCAATTCCAAGATCGTTTTAGCGATGGCTGACTTCACTATTAATTCGTCAGCAATGCTCATGTTCTCCTTCATGGAAACGGCTGAGCCATCCCACATGTGAGAGTTAAAGAGTGGAGCCTTCCCGTCTTTGATCCGCTGTGCGCCAAAATCAAGGAGCGGCCGCATAAAGCCATCAAGCTTCTCGGCGGGGCAGTGGTCGGTGTGAAGTGCAATCTGAACGTTGTAATTCTTTGCCACGATATGTGCGAACTCTGCGAGGGCAACCGCACCGTCCACCATCTTCTTGACGGTCGAACCAGAGGCAAATTCCGCGCCGCCCCAGGAAAATTGGATAATTCCATCAGATTGCGCTTCAGCAAAACCGCGAAGAGCTGCGATAAGAGTGGAAGAGGATGAAACATTGATGGCTGGATATGCGAAGGCGCCCTTTTTTGCGCGATCAAGCATTTCTGAGTAAATCTCTGGACTGGCTATTGGCATTTCGACTCCAATGATGGGCGCGAGTGTAATTCTCTCATCTAGCGCGCCATTGGGCCGATTGGAGGCTTACGCCCTATCCCACCACATCTTGCTCAGAAGAAAAAATCGCCATGCGGCACCAGGATGGCGCATGGCGATCTTTTTGACCCTCGCGGGCGAGTTGACCCGGGTTTTCAGTGTCCGAGCGTCTTGAGCATTTTCAGCAAGAGGCTAGCTAGCCCGCTGACTAGGGCAGGGTTGCCGAGAATCTTGAGAAACATTGTAAAAAATGCGATCAGGCTCATGTATTCCTTTCTCTGGTTCTAATATGTGAGACGGACATTCTCATTGCAGGAGAACCGCTCTCGTATCTCACCAATCTCACGTGTGCGGAACCGGGGTCGGTGCATTGCTACCTATCACCGAGAATGGGCGGTAATCTCCTCGCACTATGAGCGAAGAGACCCTTGAAAATTTACTGACCGAGACCCGCACCTTCCTGCCAAGCCATGAATTCGCGGCTGACGCCAACGCGCAACCTTTTATCTATGCGCAGGCCAACCGAGATCGCATTGCTTTCTGGGAGGCGCAGGCCGAGGAATTGAAGTGGGAGAAGCATTGGGATCAAGCCCTTGATTGGCAGCCTCCGTACGCCAAATGGTTCATCGGAGGAACCATCAATGCCTCGGTCAATTGTCTTGACCGGCATATTGAAGAAGGCCGCGGAGATCGAGTCGCATTTCATTTTGAAGGCGAACCCGGAGACACCCGCACCATCACATACGCGGATCTCTTTACTGAGGTGAAGAAGGCGACAAATGCACTCATCGAACTCGGTGTGAAAGCCGGAGATCGTGTGGCGATCTACATGCCAATGATTCCAGAAGCAGCTGTCGCAATGCTCGCGTGCGCCCGTCTTGGCGCACCTCACTCAGTTGTCTTCGGAGGCTTTTCGTCCGAAGCACTCCTTTCAAGAATTAGAGATGCCGATGCAACTCTGGTCATTACATCCGATGGTGGCTTCCGCAAGGGAAATGCTTTCGCACTCAAGCCAGCCGTTGATGAAGCTCTTCTTGGAGAAACGAAGGTAAAGAAAGTTCTGGTTGTGAAGCGAACTGGACAGGACGTCGCGTGGGACGTTGCCCGTGATGTCTGGTGGGATGAGATTGTCGATCGTCAGAGTGATCAGCACGTTGCGGAGAGTTTTGATAGTGAACATCCTCTCTTCATTCTCTACACCTCCGGAACCACAGCCAAACCAAAGGGTATTTTCCACACGACTGGTGGCTACTTAACTCAAGTCGCATTCACCCACAAAATGGTCTTTGATCTCAAGCCCGAAACAGACGTCTTCTGGTGCACCGCGGATATCGGATGGGTTACTGGTCACTCGTACGTTGTTTACGGACCA
>JBAZYI010000041.1:0-15088 GCA_041659345.1 Candidatus Nanopelagicaceae bacterium
ACTGGTGCAACGGTCGCAGGCCCAGTGCCGCTACCTACTGAGAAGAACACGTATTGCGTGATCCGCTCTCCTCACAAATATAAGGACAGCCGTGAACATTTCGAGATGCGCACACATAAGCGCCTCATTGACATCATCGACCCAACCCCTAAGACGGTTGATTCATTGATGCGTCTCGATCTCCCTGCCGGCGTTGACATCGAGATCAAGCTCTAAGGGACCAGACGACAATGACAACTACTGGATCAATCACAACCCAATCGCAGGGCTCTGCCATCAAGGGAATCCTTGGCAAGAAGCTCGGTATGACGCAGGTATTCGATGCCAACAACAAAATGGTGCCAGTCACTGTTATTGAAGCCGGTCCATGCGTCGTAACGCAGGTCCGCACACTAGAGATCGATGGATATGCCGCGGTTCAAATCGCATTTGGTGCCATCGATCCTAAGAAGATTTCACAGCCACAAATTGGTCACTACGCAAAGGCTGGAGTGACACCACGTCGTTCCGTTGCCGAACTTCGTACGACCAATGCTTCTGCTTACACTCTGGGGCAGGAGCTTGGTGCTGATGTATTTGAAGCGGGTGAGCTTGTTGACGCTACCGCCACCAGCACAGGTAAAGGAACCGCTGGTGTTATGAAGCGTCACGGCTTCTCCGGTCTTAGCTCATCGCACGGTGTTGACCGCAAGCACCGTATGCCAGGTTCCATCGGTGCCTGTTCAACACCAGGTCGTGTTTTCAAGGGAATGCGTATGTCTGGCCGTATGGGTGGAGAGCGCATCACAACTCAGAACCTACTTATTCACGCAGTAGATGTTGAGAAGAATCTTCTGCTCATCAAGGGCGCGGTTCCTGGTCCAGATGGCGCACTCGTTTTCATCCGTTCAGCTGCAAAGAAGGCAGTCTTTGAAGTTGTTTATCAAGCCACGAAGGTTGGTGCATAACCATGGCGCTTACAGTCGATATTAAGAACGCCGAAGGAAAGAAAGTTGGCAGTGTTGATCTGCCAGCAGAAATCTTCGACGCTCAGACAAACATCCCTTTAATCCACCAAGTCGTAACCGCTCAGCTTGCCGCGGCCCGTCAAGGAACGCAGAAGGCGAAGAACCGCGGAGAAGTAAGTGGTGGAGGTAAGAAGCCTTTCAAGCAGAAGGGAACAGGTCGCGCCCGTCAGGGTTCGAGTCGTTCTCCAATCCACAAGGGTGGAGGTACTGCGCACGCAGTGCGCCCACGCAACTACGAACAGCGCACTCCTAAGAAAATGATTGCTGCGGCTCTCCGTGGAGTTCTCTCCGACCGCCAACGCAATGATCGTATTCACGTTCTTGACTCAGTCACTTCTGCCCCTTCAACAAAGGCAGCCCTAGCAGCTGTTCGTCAGTTCAGTGATCGGAAGAATCTCTTGGTTGTTGTTTCACGCACTGAGGATGCTGCTTGGCGCAGTCTTCGCAATGCTGATGATCTTCACCTTCTGGTTCCAGATCAGTTGAACGCCTAAGACATCCTTAAAAGCGATGACATGGTCTTCTCTGAGTCCGCTATCAAGGATTTCCTAGCTGGTCCATCAAAGGGCAAAGGCGTAACTGCCACTGCTTTCGAAAGCGAACTGACTTCGAATATTGAAGCAACTGTAGTTAAAGAAGAGGTGTCCGCATGACCCACCGCGATATTTTGTTAGCGCCAGTTGTCTCTGAAAAGGCATACGGGCTGCTAGACGAAAACAAGTACACCTTCTTGGTGGCTCCAGATGCTAATAAGACCCAGATCAAGATCGCGGTCGAAGAAGTGTTCGGCGTCAAGGTTCTGAGTGTGAACACCATGAACCGTATGGGCAAGAACAAGCGCACGCGTTTTGGTGATGGAAAGCGCAAGGACACCAAGCGAGCAATAGTGCAAGTAGCAGCCGGCGACCGCATCGACATCTTTGGAGGCCCAGTTTCCTAACGGGGACCGGGACTACAGGAATAGGACAAGGGAAAGATAATGGCACTTCGTAAGTTAAAGCCCACGACCCCGGGTCAACGCGGCGCGAGCGTTCCAGATTTTGCTGAGCTCACACGCACCACACCTGAGAAGTCGCTTGTGCGTCCAATTCACTCCAAGGGTGGACGTAACTCAACTGGTCGCATCACAGTGCGCCACCAAGGTGGTGGACACAAGCGTGCCTATCGCCTCATTGACTTTGTTCGCAACGATAAAGATGGTGTACCCGCAAAGGTCGCTCACATTGAATACGACCCAAACCGCACAGCTCGCATTGCTCTACTGCACTATGCAGATGGAGCGAAGCGTTACATCATTGCTCCAAATAAGTTGTCGCAAGGTGACACGGTCGAAAACGGTCCAAAGGCCGACATCAAGCCAGGAAACAACTTGCCGCTTCGCAACATCCCAGTAGGAACTGTTATTCACGCAATCGAACTTCGCCCAGGTGGAGGAGCAAAGATTGCTCGTTCTGCAGGCGCGAGCGTTCAGTTGGTTGCAAAGGAAGGCGCATACGCCCAACTGCGTATGCCATCTGGCGAAATTCGTAACGTAGATGTCCGTTGCCGTGCAACTGTTGGTGAAGTCGGCAATGCCGAGCAATCCAACATCAACTACGGCAAGGCCGGACGTATGCGTTGGTTGGGTGTTCGCCCATCTGTTCGCGGTGTTGTCATGAACCCAGTTGACCACCCACACGGTGGTGGTGAAGGAAAGACCTCTGGAGGTCGCCATCCTGTTTCACCTTGGGGTCAGCCTGAAGGTCGCACACGCAAGAAAAAGGCGAGCGATTCACTCATTGTCCGTCGTCGTAAATCGAATAAGAAGCGGTAGGGGTTCTCATGCCACGTAGTTTGAAGAAGGGTCCATTTGTGGACAGCCATCTCACCAAGAAGGTAGATGCGCAGAACGCAAATAACACCAAGAACGTCATCAAGACCTGGTCACGCCGGTCGATGATCACTCCTTCCATGATTGGGCACACCATCGCAGTACACGATGGCCGCAAGCACATTCCAGTTTTCGTGACTGACGCAATGGTTGGCCACAAGCTCGGAGAATTTTCTCCAACACGTACCTTCCGAGGACACGTCAAGGATGATCGGAGGGCCACACGTGGCTAAAACTGAAGTTAACGGTGTAGAAGCCGTTGTTGCACGTGCAGTTCTGCGCGACATTCGACACACACCACAGAAGGCACGCCGAGTCGTCGATTTGATCCGCGGATCCCGCGCCGATCAGGCACTTGCAGTCCTTAAGTTTGCTCCGCAGGCCGCGGGTGCAGATGTCTACACATTGCTCGCTTCCGCTGTTGCTAACGCTAAGCAGAAGAATCCAGCAATTCGTGATGCATCTGAACTCTGGGTTGTCACGGCAACCGTTGACGAAGGAAGCACGATGAAGCGTTTCCGTCCACGTGCTCAAGGCCGCGGTTTCAGAATTCTTAAGCGCAGCAGCCACATAACTGTTGTCGTGTCTGACGTTAAGAAGGGAGCGACCAAGTAATGGGTCAAAAGGTAAACCCCCACGGCTTCCGTCTTGGCATCACCACGGAGTTCAAGTCTCGTTGGTATGCAGACAAGTTGTACAAGGATTATGTAAAAGAAGATGTCGAAATTCGTCGCATGATGAGTAAGGGCATGGAGCGCGCAGGTGTTTCTCGAATTGAAATCGAGCGCACCCGTGATCGTGTCCGCATCGACCTACACACAGCACGTCCAGGAATTGTTATTGGACGTCGCGGTATGGAAGCTGACAAGCTTCGCCTCGAGCTTGAGAAGCTCACTGGCAAGCAGGTTCAGCTCAATATTCTCGAAGTGAAGAACCCCGAAATTGATGCTCAACTCGTCGCACAGGGAATCGCCGAGCAGCTTGCTGCACGTGTTTCATTCCGCCGCGCAATGCGTAAGGCAATGCAGACCGCATTGAAGTCTGGCGCTAAGGGCATCCGTGTCCAGTGCGGTGGGCGTCTGGGTGGTGCTGAAATGTCACGTTCTGAGTTCTACCGTGAAGGCCGCGTTCCTCTCCACACTTTGCGTGCGGATATCGACTACGGCTTCTACGAAGCTCACACCACCTTCGGCCGTCTTGGCGTGAAGGTCTGGATTTACAAGGGTGAAGTTATTCATTCACGTGCAGAGCGTGAGGCTGCCGCACTTGCAGCCGCACGTGCACCAAAAGCTGATCGACCACGTCGACCAGCGCCACGCGCAACACGCGGTGAAGTGACTTCATCAACACCAGCATCTCGTGCAGCAACTGCGGTTGTTGAGCCACCTGTTGCTCCTGTTGCACTTGAAACTCCAGTTGAACCAGTAGCCCCCGTAGAAGGAGGCGAGGCTTAAATGTTAATTCCTCGTCGAGTCAAGCACCGTAAGCAGCACCACCCATCTCGTAGTGGTGCATCAAAGGGCGGCACAGCCGTTTCCTTTGGAGACTTCGGTATTCAAGCTCTTGAGCCCGCCTACGTCACCAACCGACAGATTGAAGCAGCGCGTATTGCAATGACGCGTTACATCAAACGTGGTGGAAAAGTTTGGATCAACATTTATCCAGACCGCCCAATCACAAAGAAACCAGCCGAAACTCGCATGGGTTCCGGTAAGGGTTCACCAGAGTGGTGGATCGCAAACGTAAAGCCAGGCCGTGTGATGTTCGAAATCTCCGGCGTAACTGAGCCAATTGCTCAAGAGGCAATGCGTCTTGCAATTCACAAACTCCCAATGAAGTGCCGTGTTGTTCGACGTGAGGAGGCGTAATGGCTACTACAACTAACGAAGAGCTGCGCGCATTGCCAGCTGATGAGTTAAACGCAAAGCTTCGCGAATCGAAAGAAGAACTCTTCAACATTCGCTTTCAGGTTGCCACTGGGCAGACAGAGAGCCATGGTCGACTCGGCGCAGTCCGTAAAGAGATCGCTCGTATCTACACAGTCATTCGTGAACGCGAATTAGGAATCGGAGGTGCTGCATGACGCAAAATGGCGCTTCTGTCGAGGATCGCGGTTTTCGCAAGACCCGTGAGGGAATTGTTGTAAGCGACAAGATGGATAAGACAGTAACTGTTGAAGTAATGGATCGCGTAAAGCACGGTCTCTACAGCAAGGTTATGAGTCGTTCTCGTAAATTTAAAGCCCACGATGAGCAGAATGCTGCTGGCGTAGGCGATCGTGTCATCATCATGGAGACTCGACCTATCTCGGCAACTAAGCGTTGGCGTGTAGTCGAAATCCTCGAGAAAGCTAAGTAGAGGGGCCGGTAGTAAAAGATGATTCAACAAGAGTCGCGTCTACGCGTCGCGGATAACACAGGAGCGAAAGAGCTTCTCTGCATCCGTGTTCTCGGTGGCTCCAAGCGACGCTATGCCGGTATCGGAGACATCATTGTCTGCACCGTCAAGGATGCAATTCCTGGCGGTCAAGTAAAGAAGGGTGAAGTCGTCAAGGCTGTCATCGTTCGAACTGTTAAGGAGCGCCGTCGTCCAGATGGTTCCTACATTAAATTTGATGAGAATGCTGCAGTCATCCTCAAGGCGGATGGCGAACCACGCGGCACTCGTATCTTCGGACCTGTTGCACGCGAACTTCGCGACAAGAAGTTTATGAAGATCATCTCGCTAGCGCCGGAGGTGCTCTAAAAATG
This sequence comes from Candidatus Nanopelagicaceae bacterium, assembly GCA_041659345.1. Classification (GTDB taxonomy): domain Bacteria; phylum Actinomycetota; class Actinomycetes; order Nanopelagicales; family Nanopelagicaceae; genus QYPT01. The sequence continues at coordinate 5,628 of JBAZYI010000041.1, forward strand.
GCCAAGATTAAGAAGGGCGATACGGTTCTCGTTATCGCTGGAAAAAATAAAGGCGTTACAGGCAAGGTGCTCGACTTGGATTCCAAGCGCATCTTGGTTGAAGGCGTCAATCGCGTCCAAAAGCACACCCGCGAAACCACGGGTGACCGCGGTGCGAAGGTCGGCGGGATCGTCAACGTTGAAGCCTCAATCGCAATCTCGAATGTCATGATCGTTGATGAGGACGGCAAGGCCACTCGCCTTGGTGCTCGCAAAGATGAAAACGGCAAGAACGTGCGAATTTCCCGTCGCACCGGAAAGGACATCTAATGTCGACCCTAGTACGTCTCAAGGGACGCTATCGCAGTGAGATCGCACCTGCTCTTAAGGCTCAATTTGGCTACAAGAACGTGATGCAGATTCCAACCTTGACCAAAGTTGTGGTCAACATGGGTGTTGGTGAAGCAGCACGTGATGCCAAGTTGATCGAAGGCGCAATCCGTGACCTCACCACGATCACCGGCCAGAAGCCACAAGTCACCAAGTCACGCAAGTCCATCGCGCAGTTCAAGCTCCGCGAGAACATGCCCATTGGTGCACACGTGACACTTCGCGGAGATCGTATGTGGGAGTTCACAGACCGTCTTCTCTCCATCTCCTTGCCACGTATCCGCGACTTCCGTGGACTTTCACCAAAGCAATTTGATGGCAATGGCAATTACACCTTTGGTCTCACCGAGCAAGTTGTGTTCCCTGAGATTCAACAAGACAAGGTTGATCGTCCGCGCGGTATGGACATCACCTTTGTTACCACCGCCAAGAACGATGAAGAAGGTCGCGCACTCCTCAAGGCGCTCGGCTTTCCTTTCAAGGAGAACTAAATGGCTAAAACATCGCTCAAAGTAAAAGCAGCCCGTAAGCCAAAGTTCAAGGTTCGCGGATACACACGGTGCCAGCGTTGCGGACGTCCGCATGCTGTCTACCAAAAATTTGGAATTTGCCGCATTTGCTTCCGTGAGATGGCACACCGCGGCGAACTTCCTGGCATCACCAAGGCGTCTTGGTAAAGCATTCTAGAAATAACCCAACAACTACGAAAAAGGTCCCGACACCCTGTCGGGAAACCGGTTCGAGAAAGGCCACAGGCCACGTATGACAATGACAGATCCGATCGCAGACATGCTTACGCGTCTGCGTAATGCGAACTCTGCCTACCATGATTCGGTTTCCATGCCGTCTTCATCGGTAAAAATGCGCATCGCAACAATTCTTCAACAGGAGGGTTTCATCGGCGGGTACCGTGTTGATGCCAATACAAACGGCGTCGGCAAGACACTCGTACTCGATTTGAAATTCGGACCTAATCGCGAGCGTTCGATTGCTGGACTTCGTCGGGTTAGCAAGCCAGGACTTCGTGTTTACGCCAAGTCGACTGCACTGCCAAAGGTTCTTGGCGGTCTAGGCGTTGCCATTATTTCAACTTCTTCTGGTTTGCTAACTGATAAGCAAGCCAACAAACAGGGCGTAGGCGGAGAAGTTCTCGCCTATGTGTGGTAATTGATATGTCACGTATCGGTCGTATGCCAATCACCGTCCCAGCGGGCGTGGAAATTTCCATCTCTGGTCAGGACATTGCAGTTAAGGGACCCAAGGGTTCACTTTCCCTCTCCGTTGCTGAGCCAATTCAAGTTTCACAGAGTGAAGGCGTTCTTACAGTTGCTCGTCCAAACGACGAGCGCTTGAGTCGTTCACTTCATGGACTTTCACGAACTCTCGTTGCCAACATGGTCGAAGGCGTAACCAATGGTTATAGCAAGACGATCGAAATCGTTGGTGTTGGTTATCGTGTAGCTGAGAAGGGTTCCGACCTTGAATTCGCGCTTGGATACAGCCACTCAATTCTTTTCCCAGCACCTGCCGGGATTACATTCAAGGTTGAATCTCCAACGAAGTTCTCAATATCGGGAATTGATAAGCAACTCGTAGGTGAAGTTGCCGCGAAGATTAAGAAATTGCGTAAGGCCGACCCTTATAAGGGTAAGGGCTTGCGTCTCTCAGGCGAAGTTGTTCGCCGCAAGCAAGGAAAGACGGGTAAGAAGTAATGGCTATCGGTGTAAAGGTCGTAAAAGGCTCGGCAACTAATGCCCGTGCCCGTCGTCATTTCCGTGTTCGCAAGAAGGTCTCTGGAACTTCTGCCAGGCCACGCCTCGTCGTTTCGCGCTCTGCTCGTCACCTCGTCGTCCAGGTTGTGGATGATCTTGCTGGTCGTACTTTGGCCAGCGCATCAACAATGGAAGCCGATCTTCGAGTCGCCGCCGGTGACAAGACTGCAAAGTCTCGTCAACTCGGTGCTTTGATCGCAGAGCGTGCCAAAGCAGCAGGAATTACCACGGTCGTTTTCGATCGCGGCGGCAACAAGTTTCACGGTCGTATTGCAGCTCTTGCTGAGAGTGCACGAGAGAACGGATTGGACTTCTAATGGCAGGTAATCCAACTCAAGCACGTGGTAACGCCCCAGCGGGCGATGCCCCAAAGGGCAATGACCGTCGCGAACGTCGCGAACGTCGCGATGACCGTCAGCAAGAGAAGAGCCCGTATATCGAGCGCGTTGTCTTCATCAACCGTGTATCAAAGGTTGTTAAGGGCGGACGTCGCTTCTCCTTCACTGCACTTGTTGTGGTTGGAGATGGCAATGGTCAAGTTGGAATTGGCTACGGAAAGTCGAAAGAAGTTCCGCAAGCAATTGCAAAGGCTGTCGAAGAAGCAAAGAAGTCATTCTTCACTGTTCCTCGCATCCAAGGCACCATTCCTCACCAAACACAAGGTGAAGCCGCGGCCGGTGTAGTTCTTCTACGTCCAGCAAGTCCTGGTACCGGTGTTATCGCTGGTGGTCCAGTTCGTGCCGTACTTGAGTGCGCCGGAATTTCCGATGTACTTACAAAATCATTGGGTTCAAATAATGCAATCAACATGGTTCACGCCACGGTTGCTGCGTTGAAGCAACTCGAAAGCCCTGCAGCAATTGCTGCTCGTCGCGGTCGTCCACTTGAAGATGTTGCACCTGCAGCACTTATCCGCGCTTCACAGATTCCGGTAGGTGCATAATGCCCCGTTTGAAAGTTACCCAGATCAAATCAAAGATTGGCAGCAAGCCAGAGATTCGCCATACATTGCGATCCCTCGGGTTGAAGCGAATCAATGACGTGGTGGTAAAAGAAGATCGTCCAGAAATTCGTGGCATGGTTCACGCCGTTCGCCATCTGATCCAGGTTGAGGAGGTTGAATAACGATGACACTCAAAGTTCATCATCTTCGTCCAGCCCCCGGTGCTAAAACTGCCAAGACTCGTAAGGGTCGCGGCGAAGCATCAAAGGGAAAGACTGCCGGTCGTGGCGGTAAAGGAACTCGTGCCCGTAACCAGGTTCGTGCAGGATTCGAGGGCGGCCAGCTGCCTCTCGTCATGCGTCTTCCTAAGTTACGTGGATTTAAGAACCCTGCACGCGTTGAGTACCAGGCTGTAAATGTTGCGACCATTAATGCTCTTTATCCAAAGGGCGGCGATGTCACCGTTGAGGACTTGGTCAAAAAGGGCGCTGCTCGCAGTGGCTCACCGATCAAGGTCTTAGGAAATGGCGATATCGCAGTCAAGGTCAGTGTTCACGCTCACGCATTCTCTTCCTCAGCTTCTGAGAAGATTGCAGCAGCGGGAGGATCGACAAAGACTCTATAACTCGCCTTTCTAATGCCAATTCCAATGCGAATTCATTAGTATGCGGTGGGTACGAAATCAAGAAAGAACCAGTATTGAGAGAGATGGGGAAGATCAGTGCTATCAGCATTTGGTAAGGCCTTTAGGACTCCAGATCTGCGCAAGAAGATTTTCTTCACCCTCTCGATCATGGGTCTCTTCCGCTTCGGTTCGGTCGTTCCAACACCTGGTGTTTCATATGCCAACGTTCAGAGTTGCCTCAAAGAAGTTGAATCTGGTGGCCTTTTTGGCCTCATTAACCTCTTCAGCGGTGGAGCCCTTCTCCAACTCTCCGTTTTCGCTCTCGGCATCATGCCTTACATCACCAGTTCGATCATTATTCAGCTTCTGACTGTTGTCATTCCTCGTTTTGAAACTTTGAAACAAGAGGGTCAATCAGGAACCGCAAAACTGACTCAGTACACCCGCTATTTGACGATTGGCCTTGCGATCTTGCAGTCCACCGGTCTTGTTGCTGTGGCGCGCGTTCCTGGTCGATTGATTTCTGGATGTTCAGCCGCAATTATTCCTGACACTTCTTGGCAACGGATCGTCACCATGATCTTCGTCATGACCGCTGGTACTTCGGTAATCATGTGGCTCGGTGAATTGATTACTGATCGAGGTGTCGGTAACGGTATGTCCATCCTAATCTTCACTTCTATTGCTGCTGGTTTCCCAGGAAACTTGTGGAGTATCAAACTGCAGAAGGGTCTCTTCGCATTCGTCTTCGTACTTGCAGTTGGTGTACTCGTAGTGGCAGCTGTTGTCTTCGTGGAACAGGCGCAGAGACGCATTCCGGTTCAATATGCCAAGCGTATGGTCGGCCGCCAGTCATACGGCGGAACAAGCACTTACATCCCGATTAAGGTCAACCAGGCTGGTGTCATCCCAGTAATTTTCGCTTCCTCACTTCTCTATATCCCATCCTTGATAGTTAACTTCACAAATAGCCAAGCCGGTTGGGCTGTATGGATTTCTCGGAACTTCGTCAAGGGCGATCATCCCGTCTACATCCTTTCTTACGCAGCGCTTATTATTTTCTTCACCTACTTCTATGTCGCAATTACTTTCAACCCGGATGAGGTTGCTGACAACATGAAGAAATACGGTGGATTCGTTCCAGGCATACGCGCTGGTCGCCCAACATCTGAGTATTTGCAGTATGTACTATCTCGAATAACCGCTCCTGGCTCGCTCTATCTGGCCTTCGTTGCGATTATTCCGATCCTTGCTCTCATTCTTTTCGGTGCCACACAGAACTTCCCATTTGGTGGAACCGCGATCTTGATCGTTGTAGGTGTTGGACTTGATACTGCCAAGCAGATTGAAAGTCAGTTGCAGCAACGTTCGTACGAGGGGTTCTTGCGCTAATGCGTTTGGTCCTGGTTGGTCCACCAGGTGCAGGCAAAGGAACACAGGCTCAATTCCTGGCTTCGCACTATTCAATCCCACATATCTCTACAGGTGACATCTTTCGCGCCAATTTGAAAGAGGGAACCCCGCTGGGAATTGAGGCGAAATCATTTATGGATCGTGGCGATTTAGTCCCGGACTCAGTGACAAATGAGATGGTCCGTGATCGCCTCGGTAAAGACGATGTCGCCAACGGATTTCTCCTCGATGGTTTTCCGCGAAATGTGGCACAGGCCGAAGTTCTTCGAGCGATTTTGGCAGAGAAGAGAACACCATTAAGTGCCGCCTTGGAGCTCTCCGTTGATACCGCAGAAATTATTCTCCGTCTTTCGGGACGTCGCGTCTGTCGCAATTGCGGCAGGGTCTGGCATCTTGAATTCGATAAACCCACAGATCCGCAGAGGTGCGATACCTGTCAGGGCGAGTTGTATCAACGTGAGGATGACAAAGAAGAAGTAATCGCCCGACGCCTGGAGGTTTATCAGGAGCAGACAGCTCCCATCATTTCCTTTTATCGTACCGAAGGGTTGCTTATTACTATCAGTGCAACTGGTTCGGTATCAGAGATCACTGAGCGCGCCATTTCTGCGCTCAGTCGTGTCCACTAGTTAGGCATTTATAGTGGCAATCCAGATGAAGACATTGGATCAGATCAAAGTCATGCGCCGCGCAGGCTTGCTAGTTGGGCAGACACTTGAGGTCGTGAAATCAGCAATCAAGATCGGAATGCGTACTGACGCACTTGATGCGATCGCTGCAGCGAATATCAAACGTGGAGGCGGAACCTCTAATTTTAACGGTTACCACGGTTTTACAGGAACTATCTGTGTTTCGCTCAATGATGAAATTGTTCATGGAATTCCAGGCAATCGGATAGTTGAGGACGGAGATATCGTTTCGATCGATTGCGGAGCCATTATTGAGGGGTGGCACGGAGACGCTGCATTCTCGACAATTATTGGGACAGTAGACCCTCAAGATCAAAAATTGTTGGACGTCTGCGAGGAATCCATGTGGCGAGGAATTGCTGCTGGACATGTCGGAGCGCACCTTTCAGATATTGGTCACGCGGTTGAGCAGTACATTAATTCGCAGGGCAAATTTGGAATTTTGAAAGAGTATGGTGGACATGGCATTGGTACTGAGATGCATCAAGAGCCGCACGTTCTCAATTTTGGTAAACGCGGATTTGGACCTGAATTATCCCCAGGACTAGTTCTCGCAATCGAGCCAATGATCACCCGAGGCACTCATCGAACGAAGGTTTTGAAAGACGACTGGACCGTGGTCTCCGCAGATAAGTCACACGGCGCCCATTTTGAACATACATATGCGCTCTTGCCTGACGGGAAACCATTCGTACTTACCGCGTTGGACGGCGGGAAAGAGCGCTTAGGCGAACTGGGGATTGAGATCTCTGAGTTGATTCAGTGAGCTTTTTTACTGTTGTAGAGTAAGTACATGAGCGCTGAATTAGGAGTAATAATGCGCTCGGAAATTGCGGAAATTCCTTCAGTTTTTCAGCGCATTAAAGCAAGTGCTGATGAAATGGCCGGCCAGATCAATCAATTACCGCTCTCTGCTGTCGATTCCGTCATCCTTGTCGCACGAGGCACCTCCGATAACGCTGCCCTGTATTTGAAGTACTTGATCGAGACAAAGATTGGCATTCCCTGCGGTCTCGCCTCGCCATCAGTAGTTTCCATTTATGGCGCCAAGCTCCGCTTCAAAAATGTGTTGGTGATTGCGCTGAGTCAGAGCGGTCAATCTCCGGATTTAGTCCGCTATTGCCAAGCCGCTCGCGATGGTGGCGCAATCCTCCTCGCCATGACAAACGACAAAGAGAGTCCACTCGCGTTGATTTCTCACTGCCATTTGTATCTGCATGCAGGCCCAGAGAAAGCGGTTGCCGCCACGAAGAGTTATTCTGCAGAGTTGCTGATAGCCCGGACTTTTGTCTCTGTGTGGAGTGGCGAGAAGATTGATTTTGATGCACTTATCGAAGAGGCAGGGAAGGCACTCGAACAAGTTCCAAATATCAAGAAAATAGCATCAAATTTTGATTACAACCCTGGAATCACCACCATGGGCCGGGGGTATTCATATGCAAACGCTCACGAGTGCGCTCTCAAAATTCAAGAGACAGTAAAAATCCCCGTCGCATCGTTTTCGTCAGCAGATTACCTGCACGGTCCAATTTCGTCTCTTCATAGTGATTCACGTGTAATTTTCTTGGCTCCTATGGGTATCGCCGAGAATGCCATGTCAGCAACCGTTGCGAGGATAAGAGAAATTACCAGTCATATCTACTGGATCGGCGCGGGATTTCCTCGAAATACCAATGAAACTTTTTTGGGCGGCACTTCAAAGTTGTCTGAAGTAGATGCTGTCATTGCCGATAGTATTCTTTTGCAGTTGTTCGCTCTCTTTCTGGCAGTGTCGGCGGGAAAGAATCCTGATGCGCCTATTGGTCTGCTAAAAGTCACAAAGACGATCTAAAAAGACTATGACGCAGACGGTTCCGGCCTTCATTGATCTACAGGTAAACGGACACGGGGGCGTGGATTTACTTGCAGCAAAGACAACTGAGGATATTCGCAGGGTTTCGCGGTCGCTCTTATCGCAAGGCGTAGGCGCATACTTACCCACACTGATCACGGGTCCGCTTCTTCGAACGGTTGAAGTAATGAAATTGATCGAGGAAGTTCGTCGATCACCTAAAGATGATGAGGCCGAGGTGATTGGTATCCATCTTGAAGGACCGTTTCTATCACCAGAGAAGCCTGGAGTGCACCCAACTAATTACCTGTCCCGTCCAACGCAAGAATTGCTGGGTGAGTATTTAAGTGCGGGCACTGTCACCATGATTACTCTCGCGCCAGAAATCCCTGGTGCCTTGGATGCTATTAAATTTCTCACGCAGATGGGTGTGATTGTTTCGTTGGGTCATTCCAATGCCACAACGCAAGAGGCTCATGCCGGGTTTGATGCAGGAGCAACGACTGTGACTCACATTTGGAATGCCATGAGTAAGGATCAGACCCCAGGTGTTGGCCTTGCAGGAGTGGCACTTGAACGGGAGGAGATCGCAATCCAACTCATTGTTGACGGGGTGCATCTCACCGATGATCTAGTCCGTTATACAGTCGAAAATGCCTCTGACCGTTTCATCGTGACCAATGACGCGGTTTCACCCGCAGGATTGGGAGAGGGAACCTTTCCCTTTGGGACATTTATGGTGACCGTGAGGGATGGTCGAGCGGTTCGCTCTGACGGAGTCCTGGCCGGGGGAGTCGGGTCCTTGAAGGAGTCATTTCAACGATTATTGACCCTTGGGGTCCCATTTGATTCAGTTCTGGCCAGTATGACGACACGGCCCGCTACTCTGATTGGCCGGCCAGATCTTGGAGTTCTCTCGTTGGGTGGAAAGGTCACTGTGGTGTAAGTCTCATGCGGCGAGAGGGCTAGAATCCGCGATTTGGCACCGATTTCCCTTATACCCGCGCCTGGCTTTAGAATAACCCTTCGCTTCGCAAGAAGCTTCAGTTCACCTGTCACAGAATAGAAGGTATCGCTTGGCCAAGAAAGATGGTGCTATCGAGATTGAGGGCACCGTTGCCGAAGCTCTACCCAATGCCATGTTTCGCGTGGAGTTAACAAACGGGCACAGGATCCTCGCTCATATCAGTGGGAAGATGCGGAAGAACTACATCCGAATCCTCCCTGCCGACCGCGTGATCGTGGAGTTGAGTCCGTATGACCTCACAAGAGGTCGCATCGTTTACCGTTATAAGTAGAAGGAGGGCAGTCATGAAAGTTAAGCCAAGCGTGAAGAAGATTTGCGATAAGTGCAAAGTTATCCGTCGCAAAGGTCGCGTCATGGTTATCTGCGACAACCTCCGACACAAGCAACGTCAGGGTTAATTCTCTGACTTTGAAGTAGAGCAAGCGCGTGATGCGACTGCTTGATTAATCGAAAGATTATGAGAGCAGACCCTTGGTCCGACAGGCTGAGGCCCATCAATTGATGGGGAGCATTGCGGAGGACCTGTCGGATTACTGAATGGTTGAATACATGGCACGTCTTGTCGGTGTCGATCTTCCGCGCGAAAAACGCGTTGAGATTGCACTCACCTATATCTTCGGAATGGGTCTTACCCGTTCACAAAAAACATTGGCGGCAACTGGCATTAGTCCAGATGTTCGCGTAAAAGATCTTCAAGAACCAGAGCTCGCGAAACTTCGTGAATTCATCGAATCTAACTTCAAGATCGAGGGCGACCTACGTCGCGAAATTGCTGGAGATATTCGACGCAAA
>JBAZYI010000042.1:0-14519 GCA_041659345.1 Candidatus Nanopelagicaceae bacterium
TTAGGCGCAAAAAGACATCTTCAAGAGAACTCCGTCGCACCAGCGATGTATTTGGATGATGCCCGGCCCCGACAATACTTTCGAGCACTTCTTCGGCATCTTCCGTATAAAGAAGAATGCGATCGGGCAAAACTTCAATGCGCTCGCAGAGTTGCTCCATTTCGGGTGCCATATCAGCATTTTTGTTGGAACCGAAACGAACTTCAAGGACTTCCTTTGTTGAGTACCTCTTAATCAATTCGACTGGACTACCTTCGGCCATAATCTGGCCCTTATCCATCACGATTAATCGGTCGCAGAGTTGTTCGGCTTCGTCCATATAGTGGGTCGTGATGAGGAGAGTTATTCCATCTTCTTTAAGTCGAAAAAGTCGATCCCAGAGAATGTGCCGCGCTTGCGGATCGAGGCCAGTTGTGGGCTCATCTAAAATAAGTATGTCTGGCTCGCTCACGAGCGAGCGGGCAATTGTGAGTCGGCGCTTCATGCCGCCGCTGAGCGCTTCAACTTTGGTGTCGCGTTTCTCTTCAAGTTGGGCGAATTCGAGAAGGTCATTGATCTTTGATTTGACGAACTTCTTTGAAAGGCCAAAGTAGCGACCATAGATGTAGAGGTTTTCAGTCACAGTCAATTGAATATCCAGATTATCTTGCTGTGGCACCACGCCAAGGTGCGCGCGTATCTGTGGACCTTCCTTTTCTGGATCTTTGCCAAGAACTAGAACATCACCTGAGGTGCGTTGTGAGGTGGCAGCAATGATTCGCATGGTTGTTGACTTGCCGGCTCCATTAGGACCAAGCAGCCCAAAAGACTCACTTTTCCGTACGCTGAAATCAATTCCGTCAACAGCTACGAAATCGTCGTACTTCTTAGTAAGTCCACGTACTTCAATCAAATTCTCGGGCATAGTCAAGGAGTCTAACTTCCGAGTAGGACATGTCGAGATAGCCCGTGGATTTTTTTAATTGGAGATATCTACCGAATTGAAGGCTCTGCCGCTAGAGTACAGATACCCCCTAAGGAGGATCGAATGTCGAATCGTGACGACAGTTTCAAGCAAGTAAGAGGTAAGAAATTTGGATATAAGTCTCTGGCAATAGCTTCACTCGCGGGCGCTGCTCTATTCGGTAGCGTATTGCCACAGGCATCAGCAGCTGGTGGTTTCAATCAATATGGATATAACTACAGCGCCAGAATTTTCTCTGGCCCCGCTGACGGCGTGGACAAGGTTCTTAATGGGAAGGTATGGGGAGACCCAACCTATGCAAATGACCACTTGGTAATGAAGTGGAATGCTGCGTGGGATTCCTGCAATGCGAATGGTTACAACGATCCTGCCTTCTGTGCGGGTGCTTGGGATACCAATGAATGGAATGGCAATGTCAAAGGCGGAAGTGGCTGGAGCGAACACATCAAGATAATTTGGGTTGGCTCTGCTGGCGAGAATAGTTCGTACTGGGTTGATGGCGGATACTCGGTATGGGGTAACTATGAAGTCATCTCCGATAAAGCGATGGACCCGGACCACATCAAGTATGTGTGGGCGGCAGGTTCGCCTAACGGATTGGGATCGTCAAAGTAAAGGAAACGGCAGCAGAGATTTATAGAAAGAGGGCGTTATGTGGGAGAAATCCTGTGTGACGCCTTCTTTCTTTTTAAACGGCGAACGAGCCCCGTCAATCAAGGTATCCTTAGCAAACAAGCGTCCGTAGCTCAACGGATAGAGCTTCTGACTTCGGATCAGAAGGTTGGGGGTTCGAGTCCCTCCGGGCGCACTATCTTCCATATTTTCTAGTCCACCCCTAATGTTTACAGATGTTTGATTCGTGGAAATACTCTAAAGGTAGCTACCTGGTAATAATTCTTACTGCCAGCATCGGAACGTTTATTTTGGGAGTCGCTTATCATTTGCGGAATTTTTCCGAAATCCTTAGCGGAGTCATCGGAGGACTCACGATCATCTTGGGAATGCTTACCGCAGAATGGCTCCGCTCAAGCAGAAAACAAATAGAGGAGACGCGCACGAGCTATAAAAGCCTGATACTCAACTTTGAGCGCCTCCTATATTCCTATGACGAATTGGCGACGGATCAATACTCCCCTGATCATTACATCTATTGGGACCAGTATGAACGGTGCGCTGACGCATTAATGTGGCTTAGAGGCTCAGTACGTTGGCCACAGCCCAATGCTAAAAAAATCCGATTAGTGGCGCAAGACCTGAGCCTTAGATTTGAAGCCATGAATGCGGATGCGACCGAAAACGATTACGTATGGACCATGGAAGAAAGGTTTGAATTGCTTGCCGTTCTACCTCAGTTTCGCTCTTTAATTTGGCCACGAACGCCGTACCAAGACGATGAGTTACGAACCCGATTTGAAGGTTATCGGAAGACGCCCCCGAATGATCGCCTTCCCCTCTCCTGGAAAAGGAAATCAAAAAACTAACCTGAGGAACGACTCCCAGTGCCCAGTTTCGTCTCCTCGGGCGCACTTTTATCTTCACTACCGAAACCTTGGAATAATCGGCTAGACAATTAACTTGTAAGACGGATTCATGATCGTCAAGTGGCCGTTTGATTCACCGACCATTCCCTCCGCGGACATTATTGATCCAACATTCAAGCCCGCTATCCCGCGTCTCCCAAGGAAATGCAAAGTGATACCTCCTGTCTCGTCCCATATTTCGACGTCCACCCCGGGTGCAGACCCTGTTGGTGCAGTTAGTATCGAAGTTACCCGCCCGCGTACATGTGCTCTCTCTCGCCAGGTAGCTTCGCCGATCGGGAGCAACTTATCTGAATAGTGACTTACAGGACCTGGTATGGATATGGCTACCTCTCTCTGCATTCTATGCATTTGGGTCGTACTAGATTTGGGCACTTCGTGGGCCTTCTCAATCTGCCCGGTGTTAATGGCACTAAACGAATCGCCGGAAATCATTGCCTCTACATCTATGGGGATAATGGTCGCTACCACTCGCGGGAGTTGGGAGATCGGGGCGGCGATTGATTCCGCAGTTCTGTCATGGAGAACGCGACCTAGGAAAAATGAATACGTCCGTCGTGGAAGAAGAAGAGTTAGTTCCACTTCTGGGTCGGCCGTGACTCTTAGGGCATAGTCCACTGCGGCATTTTGCAGTCGTCTATCCGGACAATCAACGAGTTCAAGTGGAATATCCGAGAGCGCCTTTACGTTAGCCCATTCCTCTGAAATGAGTTGTGCGCGTCGATCGTCTATCACAAAATGTACCGCTATGAGTGATTGTGGATTGAGACTCCTGGCGTACCGAATTGCTCCAACAGTTGCGACATCAACTGAGTCAACTAATACCGTGACATCATGATGCGCAATAGTTGTTGCACGTGATTTGCCTTCATCAATTTTTAAAGCCAATCGCTCTCTTCTGTATTGACGATTCATCCGCATAAGCGCGAGAGTGGCTATCGGAAAAATTATAACAATTAGCCAGGCCCCTTCGGTGAATTTCACGACGGCGAAAATGACGACGATGACGGTGGAAAGGGTGCCTGAGAGGATATTGATGCAAAAACTTACTCTCCATCTTTTAAACCTCAGAGTTCGTGCTCTCTTTGCCATTCCGAAACCTGACATTGCAAATCCAGTGAAAACTCCGATGGCGTAGAAGGCGACTAGCTTGGCTACATTCGGACCCACCACAATGACCAGGGTTGATGAGGCGACGGCGAGGAGCATTATTCCGTTTGAGAATACGAGGCGATGGCCTCGCTTAGTGAGTTGACGCGGAAGGAATCCGTCCTCAGCAATAAAATTTGCCAAGAATGGGAAGCCGCTAAAAGGTGTATTCGCGCCGGTGCAAAGAATGAGCATCGTCGAGAATTGGACCGCAAGGTATAGGACATGACCCCCGGCACTTCGTCCAAAAACAACATCCGCAATCTGTGAAATAACTGTAGGTGTTCCATCTAGATACGGAGTTGCATGCGTCTCTTTTGCAAACCAAGAGACTCCCAGAACTAAGGTTCCGAGTATGCAGCTGGTTATCACCGTTGTTCGTCTGGCATTCCGGCCCTCGGGAGCTTTGAAAAGTGAGACACCATTGGAAATTGCTTCGAGGCCGGTCAATGAGGAGCCGCCGTTGGCAAAAGCCTTTAAAAGCACGAAAATGGATACGGCTGTTATTAACTGTTGAGAGTGACCAAGCGGGACGGTGCCGACTTCTGTCGTGACGCGACCAAGGGTTCCGTGCAATTGCTGCCAGATCCCGAAGACAAATACGATGACGACCGATGTGATGAAGAGATAAGTTGGTGCGGCGAAAGCGCGCCCTGCTTCCTTCACACCTTTAAGGTTTCCAAATAGAAGTATTCCGATAATGCCCAGGGTGATATCCAGGCTAGAGTCGCCAAGGGATGGAAACGCTGAAGTGAGCGCGGAAGTTCCCGCCGCAGTTTGCAGCGACACTGTGACGATGTAATCGAGCATAAGTGCTACTGCTGCTACTTGAGCGACCGTTGGCCCGAAATTCTCCCGCGCAACAACATAGGAACCACCTGTCTTCGTGTAGGCCATCACCACCTCTCTGTACGAAAGAGTCACGATTGCGAGAACCACCAGAACTACCAAGGTCATTGGTACGAGAATTCCGAATCCAGCCGCTCCAAAGGCGGGAAGTAGGTAATAGAGGATGTTTTCTGACCCGTACGCTGAGGATGAAATGTTGTCTGAAGCTAGGATGCCAAGTGCGTAAGGTTTGCTCAATCTCTGGTGTGATAGCAGGTGGCGGTTCAGGGGCTTGCCTAGGAGCGCTATTTTCACTCTATAGCCAATGGAAGGCTTGAGGTGAGCGTGTTCTCTAAGTATTTGCGGAGTCGGCGCTTCGTCTATCCATGCCTTAGCCATCCAAATCCTCTGTCTTTGCAATCGGGTTGACCTCGGCCATTAGTCGGTAACCGATACCCGGTTCGGTGAGGATGTATATAGGCAACTGTGGATTGGGTTCCAATTTTCTTCTCAACTGACTAATGAATAGTCTCAGGTAGTTGGTCTCACTCTCGTAGGTTTTACCCCAGACCGCCTGAAGTAGCTCCTTCTGCGAGACAAGGCTTCCAGCCTTTGAGAGTAAGTATTCCAAGAGGCGCCATTCGATCTTCGTTAGATGCAGGTCGGGTTTCTCATTCTCCATGTCAGAAATCTGATGTCGCGAGAGGTCAATTTTCCACAAATTCAAGTAGTAGAGCTTGGATACATTTGAATCCGGTTTTCTGCGAAGTACGGCATCAACGCGAGCTATCAACTCATCAACTGAAAACGGTTTGGAAATGTAATCGTCTGCTCCGGCTCTCAGCGCTCCCAACTTCTTTTCAAGTTCGGTCCTCCCAGAGAGAACTAAGATCGGTATGTCAGTCCATGGTCTGACGTGATTAATTAAATCGATCCCATCCATGTCAGGAAGTCCCAGGTCAAGGATTACTGCATCGGGATTTGCTTCCGCCATCAATGACGAGGCGGTTCTGGCATCTGTCGCGGTGAGCGTGTCGAAGCCACGTGCTTTGAAGTTCATGACCAGTGTGCGGAGTATCTCGACGTGGTCATCCACTATCAAGATAGTCTTCCTTCTCGACTCGTTCATTCGAACTCACCCTCAGAAACAGAAGGTGGTGTCTCACCGGCAGGGAATGAAAGAATTACTGTGAGGCCGCCATCGGCTGTCTCCCGTAGATAAATCTGGCCGTGCATGAGTTCAGTGAATCCTTTGACTATCGCCAAGCCCAGCCCAACCCCCGATGTGTTATCTCTGTCCCCCAGTCTTTGGAAAGGGGTGAAGACGTGTGACTTATCCTTGAGAGATATCCCAGGCCCGTGGTCAATGATTTGCAGTTCGATCCTTTCATCGACCCGCTTCGCACTCACTTTCACGGGTGACTCTTTGGGATTAAATCGAACTGCATTCTCCAGCAGATTCCCGACTACTCTCTCGAGCAGAATCGGATCACCGACAATGGGGGGTAGATCTGGCTCGATTTCCAGGAGTATCCGGTTTTTGGCCGACTTGAGTGATTTAATCCCACTCGAAACCGCATCTTCAACGTCAACATTTCCCCAATTTAGGAAAATGGAGTCAGAGTCCAATCGACTCATATCCAGCAGATTTTCAATCAAGTGATCCAACTGATCTAGCGAGTGATCAGCCGACTCGAGAAATTCTCTCTGATCCTCAGCACTCCAGGCAACATCCCCATTCAAGAGGCTAGAAATTGCTGCTTTGGATGAAGCCAGAGGCCCACGAAGATCATGACTGACTGCATTGAGCAGAGCCACCCGCATTTGATCCGTCTGGCGAATATCTGAAAGTGCCTTCTCTCCCTCCTCGAACACTTGACGTTCAAGGAGTATGAGTATCTGGGAGCCAAAGGTGGTGACGAGATCTCGTAACTCGGGGTCGGTGACAGGGGGATTGGATAGAAGTGCGTATTCGGAATTCAGTGCAATCTTCGATCGCGAGATTTCAGCGGTGATTTCGGAGAGCGACCCATGAATTATTTCGGGCCGCAGAAGTCCCTCAACTTCTACTTCGCGAACCACCGCAAGTTCCCGCAATCCAAAAGTTACTTGCGAGTTCGCAAGGATGCTATCCACGGAGTTATTTCCCCTGATGATGTCATTTGCCAAATTCGAAAGGAACCGACCCTCATTCGAAAGTTGTCTCAATTTCGCTGTTCGAATCTTCAATGTCCTAAGGATGAGCGAGGCGCTAATACTCGATGTCAGATAGACAGACAGAGCTATTAGATCATCTCTATTGCTCATGCGAAGGGTATGAAATGGTGGCGTGAAGAAATAGTTTAGAAAGAGAAAGTTCTCAATTGCGCACATTGTTGTGAGCCAAATTGGGCTTATTGTTGCCACGGCAATGGTGACAATTAGCAGCAAGAGGGTGTTAGTCGTTAGGTTGAGACTGTCTCGAAATTTAACCAGAATGAGATTCAATAGAGGTAGAAAAATAAAGAGGACTACCACGGCGTCCAAGTATGGGGCGTGCTCGCTAGCCCTGCTCCACAACGACTTCAGGGGCTGTGTCCATACTCTGATCATTATGTTTATAACCGTAGAGGTACCGGTTCCCAAACTCCACAAATAGTCCTATTTCCTAACAATTTCCTAACGGGAGGATCTACTGATAAATCACCCTAACTGGCTTGCAGGAAGACCCACGTTTTATATTCGAAACGTGACGTAGTGAGCACGAACAATGGTGCTTTAGTGTAAAGGTTGGCGTGAAGTTTCTTCGGATCAGAAGGTTGGGGGCGAGTCCATTCGGGCGGATATGATCAAGGATATGAAACGCACAACTCTCTTTACACTAGTATTCTTAATTGCGGTTCTGGGGTCTTTGATCTCTGAAGCCGCTGTCGCGTCTGCTAGCGATCCACTGAAGGTAACTAAGAGGACGAGTACCTTCGTGGGAGGTGATATTCACACTTTGACTTTCACGAAGAATGGTCTCTTCGTAACAGGACATCAGGCTGGAAGTAACTCCACCAATGAAGGAATCAAGTGGAGGAACATATCCTCAATCAACAATGCTGACATCATGGGGTGGGCGATTACTAATCTGGGCTATCTTGCCGGTGGGCACAATGGGCTATTTGGATCAACAAACGGTGGGAAGACTTTCACGCGCTTTAGCTTCTATAACAAAGCCTCTGATGTTCATTCTCTGGGAGCTGCAGGCAAGATTGTCTATTTGGGATCTCCTCAAGTTGGATTTCTTCGTTCAACGAATAGCGGGAAGTCTTGGAAAGTAGCAAATTCGGAATTTGGTCAGGGATTCATGGGGTCGATGCTGGTAGATCCGCTCAATCCATTACGTGTGATTGCCCCCGATATGCGTAACGGATTGGTAATAACTACTGATGGCGGTAAGACTTGGACACGTTTCGGAGGTCCCCAAAATGCTATGGCAATTGATTGGAATCAGAAAAACCGAAAGGAAATTGTGGCACTCGGCATGGGCATTGGTGGAATTACAAAGGACAATGGGAAAACTTGGAGTGCTTTTTCGGTCCCAATGGGTGCATCAGCGATCGCATTCAACGCAACTGGTTCGAGAATCTTCGTGGCAATATTGGTTGGGGATAGAGCCTCAATCCTGAGCAGCGACGACGTGGGAAAACACTGGGCTTAGCCGCCTAAACTCGGCCTCCAAATGGCATCATGCCATCGACGCTATATATATCAGAGTAGCGCAATCCACTCCTAGTAGAGCGTGCCTCCCAAGCCATTCCATTTCCCGCATAGATTGACATGTGGTGAATTGAATTGACTTTGCCATCGTATGAGTAGAACAGAAGGTCGCCGGGTTCCAAGTCAGAAATCGGTACATGCTTTGTATAGCTGTAGTAGAGAGACGCGTTTAGACGATCCCAGTTTGGCCACCCTAGCCCGGCATACCTGTAGGCGGCGTACACGAGTCCTGAACAGTCGAATGAGTTAGGTCCTTCCGCCCCCCAAACATACGGTTTTCCCGCAAGAACCTGTCTCTTGGCAAACTCCACCGCTTTGAGTCGTTGTGACTGAGTTGTTCTACTAGTACTGCGCCCAAGAACTCCGCCGTTCTTCCAAATTTTAGACTGCCCAGTGGTTGTGGAAGCTTTTTTGGCACGCGCTTCTTCTAACAGCGCAAGTTGGCGGCGCTGTTCCAAAGTCACTCGGACTTTCTTAGCGGACTCAAGTTCCTTAAGGAGTTGATCTTGCACTGCTTGGAGTTTGTCCACTTCATCTTGTTGTTGAGCACGTGCGGCTTCAGCCACTTTCTTTGTTAAAGCAACCTGAATCGTGGCAACTTCCTGGTCCCGCTTCGCTGCATCAGCGACTCGTTGTGCTGCTTTTGCAGCAGTTTCTGCACTCTTAAATCTAAGAAGTGCTTGAGAGTTTCCTTTCCCAAGATTTTCAAGTGTAGAAAGTCGATCAACAAGATCTTGCGGGCCATTTGAACTCAGAACGGCCTCAAAATCCGTAAATCCACCACCGTCAATAAACGCGTTGATGGCTAATTTTCCAATTTCTCGGTGCGTTGCAGTAACCACTGCTGAGGCATCGTTTGCATATTTCGCAACCAATTCCGCCCTTTTCGCGGTCTTTGCAAGTTGGGTTTTTGCCTTGACGTATTCTCGTTGAGTCTCCTCAACGATTGCTCCAAGTTGATCTAAGGTCTTTTTTGCTTCAAGTAATTTGCCATTGGCTGCATTCGCGTTGCTTCGTTTAAGCGCTTCGGCCTTCTTTGCCGCTTCTATTTGGGCAAGAGTTGGCTTTGGTGTCTTGGCGTAACTGCCTCCGCCGGAACTCGTAAATAGCAAAATGGCGAGCAATGTGAGGAGAGTAAATTCGCGGAGTCTAGGTTTCATATCCTCTTCGCTCCGATGAATGGTTTGTATCCGAACATTAATGTGAAAGGCACAACTTCAACCTTTTTACCCGCCCGTGGCGCCTGCACCATTTTTCCGCCTCCCATATAGATTGAGACGTGGCTGATCGGCCTCCCAAAAAAGAGAAGATCTCCGGGCTTCAACTTCTTATAAGAAACTAACTTCCCATATCCGAATTGGACGGCTGCCGAGTGTGGCAGCGAGACTCCCGATCTTTGGAATGACCGCAAGGTAAGACCCGAACAGTCCCATCTAGTCGGTCCCGCACCTCCCCACACGTAGATGTCGCCGATTTGTTGTAAGGCATATTGCAGCGCCTTGGATCCACGAGAATTATCACCAACGTAACCTTGAGCATATTTCTTTGAGGTTTTCAAAATTTTGCTTTGAGAAGCTTTCTGCCTTTTAATCAAAAAAACGCGGTCAGAAGTCTTTAAGGACCTGAGTATCTTTTCACTCTTCTCAAGTGCGCTCTTTGCAGTAGCGACCTCAAGATTAAGTCGTGCCTGTTGAGATCTCAATTCGGCCGTCTTATCGCGTATGACAAGTTGGCTTGCGGCGAGCCGCTGTTGCGAAGAGGCAAGTTTGCGCACCTCGTTGGAAAATCGCCGATTGAGAACTTCTAGGGCTGAAGCATCGGAGAGGTAGCGACTCGGGTCTTTCGAAAATAGAAGCCCGATTTCCTCACCAAGACCATCTTGTTTGTATTTCTCAACTGCAATTTGAGCGAAATACTTCTTTGATGAGTCCACTTGTTTGCGCACCGAGGCCTCGCCCGATTTTAGATTCCTACTTTCACGTAGGAGGCTCGTAATTTTTATCTTTGCCTCATTAGCCGCTTCAAACTTTTCGGCCGCGAGTATTCGGAGGCGATCGATCTCTCGCTGTACCGTGAGGACACTCGGCGCGGCATGCGCCGGAGTGGTGAGGGAGGCGAAGAAAATGGCGAAGGTGACAACCATTGCGCGCTTCATGCTTGATTTAATAGTTCAGAGTGGGACGTGGAAGGAAGAGCCAATAAATTGAACACAATAGTTCCATTTCTCGTAAGTGGAGTAATGCACGAATAACGAGAGAGTGACTATGTTCTGGAGACTCCCAATTGAGGCAGCGAAAGTGAGAACGAGTATTTTTGAGGCATGCTTTGGACGAAGCTCCGCCAATCAGGGGTGCCCCTGACGACTTTTAACGATTTGGATAGGCGCGGCAGAAGGTGCCTACGCCCGAGGAAAAGGATTAAAAATACAGCCCCGACACAAACCTCTTGAAAACCGTCATTCGCATGTGAGGCTCCTGCTAATGATCCAATGCCTTGTTGAGGGGCGGGATTCGACACATTTACAACAAAAGATTCCTTTGGGGTGTGACAAGCGTTAATTACAGAAAAACTAAATGATAGCGTCGCCAAAATTAGGACAATAGCAGCCGACAATTTAGGAGAGGCATTCTGGGCAAGTCGCACTTGAGGACTTTATCAAGGTAGAACACCTGTGTCTCGCACATAATCCTGAGAAATTGCTTAGGCAATGAAATATTGCGTCACGTCACGCTTGTTTAACATCCTCTTCATCTGTGCGATCTGGGCTGTTTGAACAACTTCGATCTCCTTTGCGAAAGTGGAGACTTCGCTATTTGAGCTATCTTGAATCATAAGAATCATATGAAGCGCGCCTTCATGATGGACGATCATGCCTTGAAGCCAATAGGTATCAAACGCATCTCCGCTCAATCCTTGAAGGGTTTGGAGCTCAGAATCCGAAAGCATCCCGCCCATTCCTGAGCCCATACCGTGGCCTGTATCCAAACCGGCATTTGTCGATGAGAGCCAACCTTTCATTTCAACAATCTCACTCTCTTGGCCGTCACGAATAGCCTGGGCAAGCGCAAGTAATTCAGGGTCTTTTGAGGTCGTTAACGCAAGATCAGAGATATCAACTGCCTGCTGATGGTGAGGAATCATCATTTGAAAGAACATCACTTCATTTCCAGTGAAAGAGCCGAATGAGTCATGTGATGCGATTCTTGAGTTATGCATCCCCATCATGCCATCGTTATCTCCACGACTGTCTAGATATGGCACGGCGAGAATCATTACTACGAAAAGTAGTACAACAATGATTCCACCCAGCACACCGGTCTTTTTGTCGATGTTAATTTGCACTCATTCTCCTTCTAGCGGTGATCAAAAGGCTAGCACCCGAATGGAATTTAGGCGTTATCTGATGCGGTTTACTGTCTTTCGCAGCAATTACATGAAGGTTAGCGCAGTAATAGACTTACCAAGTGAATTCAATTGGACTCACGCAGAGTGAGGCGGAGCGTCGCTTACTTACTGACGGTCCAAATCTACTTCCGAGCGCGAAACCTAAGAGCTTCCTACAGCAATTCTTCTTGGTATTACGCGAACCGCTCCTTCTTTTACTTCTCTGTGCTGGCATCATCAACTTTGCACTCTCAAAGATTCTTGACGCGTCGATTTTGATGCTTACCGTTTGTATTGTGATTGGTATATCGCTTTATCAAGAACGTCGTACCGAGAGGGCGCTCATCGCACTTCGAGATCTCTCCTCTCCTCGGGCACTTGTGGTCCGAGATGGAATTGAAATGAGAATTCCGGGGAAAGATGTAGTTCGTGGCGATCTCGTCATACTCAGCGAGGGTGATCGAGTTCCAGGTGATGGTCAACTATTTATCGCCTCGAATCTAAGTGCAGACGAGTCAATGTTGACTGGCGAATCTTTATCAGTAAACAAGAAGACGGGCGATCTGATCTACTCGGGGACATTAATTGTGAAGGGTTTTGGTCGAGCCACCATTCAGGGAACGGGGGCAGAAACCGAGTTGGGCAAAATCGGTACGGCACTTCAAACAATTGAGATTGAAAGAACCCGCCTGCAAAAAGAAGTTGATCGAATCGTCCGGGTGGTCAATATTTTGGCGATCACAACCGCGGTATCTGTGTTTGTCATCTATGGACTGACTCGCGAGGATTGGACACAAGGTGCCCTTGCAGGTATCGCGGCGTCAATGGCCTTAATACCTGAAGAGTTCCCGGTCATCATGCTTCTTTTTCTCACAATTGGTGCCTGGCGGCTCTCCAAGAAGAAGGTGATTACACGCCGAGCGCCTGTGATAGAAACCCTTGGTTCGGCCACCGTCATCTGTGTTGATAAGACCGGCACGCTCACGATGAATCAGATGGCGGTTCATGAAATAAATGCGGACGGTCAATTGCATGAACTAAATGGTGGAGAGATCCCGAGTAAGCATCGGGAAGTGATTCAGAATGCTCTACTGGCATCCCCGATTAGTCCATTTGATCCCATGGACAAGGCCTTTCATGCCATCGCTTCCCAGGGGGAAGGTTGGGAGTTAATCCACGAATATCCAATTTCCGATGAATTGCTCGCCATCTCTCACGTGTGGAAGTCGCCTACGAATGAGCATCTGGTAGTTGCCACAAAGGGAGCACCGGAGGCGATAGCGAGTTTGTGTCATCTCGACGATCATGGAATTCAAGCCATTATCAAGGATGTGGACGACGCGACGAAACGAGGTTTTCGTGTACTCGGTGTAGCGAAAGCTGAGTTCGACTCTCACGTCAAACTTCCAGATTCACCAAAGGATTTTAGATTTGTATTTCTTGGTCTGGTACATCTGCACGATCCGGTTCGACCAGGAGTACCTGAGGCGGTTGCAGAATGTGCTCGCGCGGGAGTTCGCACGGTAATGGTGACAGGTGATTACCCCGGAACTGCACTATCAATCGCCGAAGAAGTCGGCATAAACTACAAAGCGGGAGTGATTACAGGCGCCGAGATACTCCAACTTAGCGATGCCGAACTAGCAGAGCGAATCAAAACTGTGAGTGTCTTTGCTCGAATGGTGCCAGAACAGAAGTTGCGATTGGTGCGCGCGCTCCAACTCAACGGCGAAGTGGTGGGAATGACTGGCGACGGAGTCAATGATGCGCCCGCACTTCGTGCCGCCGATATTGGAATCGCGATGGGTGGGCGTGGTACCGACGTTGCTCGTGAGGCGGCGTCAATGGTAATTACTGATGACGATTTCACCTCAATTGCTGGAGGAATACGTCAAGGCCGCGGAATATATGCCAACTTACAAAAGGCCGTCTCCTACGCACTAGCAGTGCACGTACCAATTTTCGGAATGGCACTTATTCCCGTCTTTCAAACGAATTGGCCACTTGTGTTACTTCCCGCGCAGATTGCCTTCCTGGAATTAATAATCGACCCAGCATGCTCGGTGG
Source organism: Candidatus Nanopelagicaceae bacterium (assembly GCA_041659345.1). Classification (GTDB taxonomy): domain Bacteria; phylum Actinomycetota; class Actinomycetes; order Nanopelagicales; family Nanopelagicaceae; genus QYPT01. The sequence goes on from JBAZYI010000042.1 coordinate 13,678, forward strand.
TTTTTGAAGCAGAAGAACCAGATCCTGGGATTATGGATCGCAAGCCTCGGAGCGTGAATGCAACAATATTGAATAGACAGATTCTGGGCACCGCAATTGTTCAAGGTTTGGGAGTTCTCTTTACTGTCCTATTCGTATATTTTTGGGCGTTGAACTCAGGGCGTAGTGATGATCAGATCAGGACTCTTAGCTTCGCGACTCTAATGCTTGGAAATGTCGCCCTCATATTGGCCAATCGCTCTAGACGTCTTTCGATCTATCAAACTTTCAAGCAAAGAACTAATAGGACCATTAAGTGGGTTTTGCTTGGGGCTATCGGTATGTTGGCTCTCCTCGTCAATGTGCCAATATTGAGAGAAGCTTTCCACCTTAGCTATTTAGGCGCTCGCGAGTGGCTTGTGGTCTTCACTGCAGGATTTGGAAGCATCCTCTGTTTTGAAATATATAAGGTCGCCAGAAAGCCTTGACCTTGCTTTTCTCCTGGTTATAGTTGGCAAATCCACGCGACGGGAAAGTTGAGGATGACAAAATTTCTTGCTCTCAACATTTCAGTATCACATGATGGCTTTATGGCCGGACCCAACCAGTCTGAAAGTAATCCCTTGGGTGAAAACGGTGAACTTTTGCACTCTTGGGCGTTTGCAACCCAGGCTTTTCAAGAGTGGCATGGCGAGGTTGGCGGGTCTACCGGAGTTGACAATGAGTACATAAGGCGAGGATTTGAAAATATCGGGGCCACGATCATGGGTCGAAATATGTTCGGACCAGTTCGTGGTCCTTGGGCAGATTATGACTGGAAAGGTTGGTGGGGACCCGATCCTGGCTTTGAGCACCAGGTTTTT
>JBAZYI010000043.1:0-14355 GCA_041659345.1 Candidatus Nanopelagicaceae bacterium
TCAACTTCAGAGGTGCGCTTGAAGTGGATCCATGTGTCGATGAGATCTTGGGTGAAGACCCCGCCACGTGTGAGGAACTCGTTATCCTTTTCAAGATTATTGAGAACTGCCTCAAGTGAACCTGGCACCTGTGGAATCGCTGCGGCCTCTTCGCCTGTCAGTTCGTAGAGATCCTTATCCACTGGAAGCGGTGGCTCGATCTTGTTGATGATTCCATCGAGACCTGCCATCAGCATTGCTGCGAATGCTAAGTATGGGTTCGATGATGGGTCTGGGCATCGGAACTCAATGCGCTTCGCCTTTGGATTCGATCCTGTGATTGGAATACGGATACAAGCAGAGCGGTTACGTGCCGAGTACACGAGGTTAACCGGTGCTTCATATCCGGGGACAAGTCGTCGATAGGAGTTGACGGTTGGGTTGGTGAATGCGAGAAGGGATGGGGCGTGCTTCAAAAGACCGCCGACATACCAACGCGCAATATCTGAAAGATCGCCGTATCCGTCGCCGAAGAAGAGCGGCACGCCATCTTTCCAGAGTGATTGGTGGACGTGCATACCTGAGCCATTATCGCCAAAGAGTGGCTTTGGCATGAAGGTCGCTGTCTTGCCACCTGCCCAAGCGGTGTTCTTGATGACGTACTTGAACTTCATCAAGTCATCGCCGGCATGCAAGATGTCGCTGAAGCGGTAGTTGATCTCCATCTGACCTGCGGTACCGACTTCGTGGTGTGCGCGTTCAACAAGCAATCCAACTTCACCGAGCTTCATGACCATTTCATCGCGAAGATCTGCGTACTGATCCGTCGGAGAGACTGGGAAATATCCGCCCTTAACGCGAGTGCGATAACCGCGGTTGGGTGTGCCATCGGCATCTTTTTCGATGCCGGTATTCCAGGCACCTTCGTAAGAATCAATGTGGTGGAATGCCTCGTTGATTCCGGTTGAGAAACGAACAGCATCGAAGACATAGAACTCTGCTTCGGGAGCGAAAAATGCAGTGTCTGCAATTCCGGTGCTTCGCATAAATTCAACAGCCTTGGCGACAATGCCGCGTGGATCACGACTGTACGGTGAATTATCTACCGGATTATGAACCGAGAAGTTGATGATCAAAGTCTTCTCTTTGCGGTATGGATCAAGGAATGCTGATTCAGGAACTGGAAGAAGTTTCATATCCGACTCATGGATTGCTTGGAATCCGCGGATAGATGAACCATCAAACATCAAGCCGTCGGTGAAGACCGCTTCGTCAAATGACTCAACTGGAACGTTGAAGTGGTGCTGGATGCCAGGAAGGTCGATGAAACGAACATCAACGAGTTTGACATCCTCTTTTTTAATGAAAGCAAATACTTCTGCCGAATTCTTAAACATGCTTCTCCCATACAGACCGATATCCGCGTTCGCGGGGGTACCTGATTGGCTCCACATTGAGCTCCTACTGTTGGCGTTAGGGTAGAACTGGGGCGTGAAATGGTCGTGACCCGTGTGTTACGGACATGTTACGGAATCCTGGGGCTCTGACTCTCTTTGGAGGGTTATTCTTCTCCGATGCAGTTCAAAAGGGTTGGCCTATGGCGTCGAATCTTTGCCCTGATGATTGATTGGCTGATGTGCTTGGCGATTGCCAGCGCCTTTATACCTCGAGCTCCTGGTTGGAGCCAGTTCGCACCTCTCGGGATCTTCTTCATTGAAGTCTGGGTCCTCACTTCCCTTCAGGGAGCGTCGGCTGGTCAGAGAATTCTGCGGATGAAGGTAGTTCGGTTTTCCGATGGCGGTTCGGCCACGTCGACCCAGGCGCTTATCCGTACTTTCTTACTCTGTTTGGTTGTCACCGCAGTGACATTTGATGAAAATGGCCGCGGAATTCATGAGCGAGCGAGTGGAACTGTGCTTACCCTTTAGGAACTACCTTTTTGGAACCTTGAGATTCTTAGGTAAAGGTCCCTTTGGAATTGGCATCGATAAGCCGCCCACAGCTTTGAGGCGGTTGCGTACTTCACGCAATTGCGCGGGGCTCAATTTCTTCGGCATCTTCTTCAAACGCTTCTGAATTTTGGACAATTTCACTTGGCCTTCGTTATCGCCGACAATGAGTTCGGAGATCGGGACGCCGGGTGCAAAGCGTTCAGTCTTCTTCCGCTCATCGCTGAGAAGTTGACGCACAGATGGACCGCCTTCGCCAACGAGCACGATTCCGGGTCGACCGACACTGCGGTGAACCATGTCCTGGTTACGATTGACGGCCACGGCTGGAGTTGTGGTCCAACCTTTCCGGATAGCCATGAGCACGCTAGCCGCAGCTCCCGCTTGGCCCTCAATGGATTTGTACGCTGCTGTGCTGGCTTGGCGCGTGAAGAAGAAGAGGGCGCCAAGGATTGCCAATGGAAGTGAGACGAAGCCCGCATAGACGGGGTGGCCCCAGATATAGCCAAGCAGAATGCCGATGACCCATATAACTAAGAAGATGGCGAGGAGCGCCGCTCCTATCCAGGGCTTAACGCTCTTGGTTACACCATAGGCTTCCCGAACCGCCTTCAAGCGAGGTTCTTTGGGGGCCCTTTGAGGCTTCGCGGTTTTCGCTGACTTCTTCCGATTGAACATGGTCAGGAGTTTAGTGGGGCAGGCGCGGTACCACCAAGACGAAGCGGGGCCCACCACTGGCCAGTGTGTCCATCGGCATAACTCTCCTGGACCTCGTGGAGCATTGCGATCATTGTGGATCGGAGGGCGATTTCAGCCGCTGCCACATCGTCATCCTTCGTGAAATGGATTGGAGTGCCGATAGAAATGCTGATTGGAACGTGCTTTCGTTTCAAATTTCGAGGGACACCTTTTGTCCAAATTCTCTGACTGCCCCAAATAATGACGGGAACTATTGGCACACCTGCGCCCATCGCAAGTCGAACAACGCCAGTCTTCATCTCTTTGATTTCAAAGCTCTTAGAAATGGTTCCCTCGGGAAAAATCCCAACGAGTTCTCCGGCTCGAAGCGCTCGCAAAGCCGCAACAAATGATGCCGATCCACTGCTGCGGTCCACGTTAATGTGATGCATTCCGCGCATCAGGGGACCAGCAAACTTATTGTCGAAAATTTCACGTTTGGCCATAAATCGCACGTATCTCTTCGCTGGCAGAAGGGCCGTACCCGCTAGCGCGAAGTCGAGGTAACCAACATGATTGATGGCAATTATTGCGCCGCCATCTTTTGGGATATTTTCTTCGCCAGTCACTGTGAACTTCAAACCCAGATATCGCCAGAACATTTTGGCGAAAGATATGACGGGGGGGTAAACCAACTCAGCCATTAGTGACTCGCGCCTCCATGGCTTGTTTGTACAGGCGTCCCGCGCGATAACTTGAACGCACGAGTGGACCGCTCATTACTCCCAGAAACCCAATGGCTTTTGCTTCGTCAGCAAGCTCGATGAACTCCGCGGGCTTGACCCAACGCTCTACGGGGTGATGACGATTGGTTGGGCGAAGATACTGCGTGATGGTGATCAGGTCGCATCCTGAATCATGTAAATCACGAAGTGCCTGGCTCACTTCTTCGCGAGTTTCACCCAGGCCAAGAATTAGATTTGATTTGGTAATAAGGCCGAATTCACGGGCCATAGTAATTACTTTCAATGATCGATCATAAGTAAAAGCAGGCCGGATCCTTTTGAAAATACGGGGGACTGTTTCCACATTATGAGCAAAAACTTCTGGGCGGGTTTCGAAGACTTGATTGAGAAGGTGTGCGTGCCCGCTGAAATCGGGAGCAAGCATCTCAACTCCGCAATCGGGATTGACTTCATGTACAAGGCGGATAGTTTCCGCATATAGCCAGGCGCCTTCATCGTCTAGGTCATCGCGTGCGACTCCAGTGATGGTTGCGTATGCCAAATTCATTGCTTGCACTGACTCTGCTACTCGGCGGGGTTCGTCACGATCGAGTGGTTGCGGCTTGCCTGTATCAATATTGCAGAAATCGCACCGTCGGGTGCACTGCTCGCCGCCAATAAGGAAAGTTGCCTCGCGGTCTTCCCAACATTCAAAAATGTTCGGACACGCCGCCTCCTGGCAGACGGTATGCAGCCCCTCGCCCTTAACCAGGGAACGAAGACGCGTGTACTCGGGTCCCATGTTGGCCCGTGTCTTGATCCACTCAGGTTTTCGTTCAATCGGCGTTTCGGCGTTGCGAGCCTCAATGCGAAGTAATTTTCGGCCTTCAGGTGCCAGTGTCATACGCTCACCCTTAACAGTGCCTCGTAGATATGTCGTTCGACCACGGGTACCACTTCCTCAACTGTTACTTCTCGTCCCAATTCTTTGGAGATCGATGTGACATCCGCATCGGGGAGTCCACATGGAACGATCCGATCAAACCAGGATAGGTCCGGATTTACATTGAGCGCAAAGCCATGCATGGTGACACCCTTAGCAAAGCGGATTCCAATCGCTGCAATCTTCCGGTCACCTTTCTCATCTCGTAGCCATACTCCGGAACGCTCGCAATATCGCTCGGCGGGTATGCCGAACTCAAGGCAGACATCAATCAGCGCGCTTTCGATTTCGCGGACGAAGCCGACAACATCATGTCTCTTTGCCAACCGGATGATGGGGTAACCGACTATTTGTCCAGGTCCGTGCCAGGTAATTTTCCCGCCGCGGTCAACGTCGATCACGGGGGTACCGTCCGTTGGTCTCTCGAAATCGAGAGTTCGGCGTCCGGCAGTAAAAACCGACGGGTGCTGCAGCAACATCAAGGTGTTGGGGCGTTTTCCCTCGGCCACTTCTGTATGGACGGTTCGCTGGATCTGCCACGCTTTTTCGTAGTCGATGGTTCCACTGCGAGATAGGGCGATCGGCGATTTTGTCATGGTTGCTTCAACTGGCACCCATATAGCCTAAAGGTAGGCTGGCACTCTTATCTCCTTGAAATTCAGGGTAGATGCCAGAATGGCATAGTCACCGAAGGAAAGGCTCCATATTCGTGTCCCAAACCACACCTGCTCATCTGGCCAAATCTTCAAAAAAGGCATTTCGTCGACCCTTCTGGAGTGCTGTCCTGGTTATTTTCATCTGGTTCGGCGCCAGCGGCGTTTTTGGCCCTCTCTTTAGCAAGTTGAGCACGGTTCAAGAAAATAACAACTCCTCCTTTTTACCCGACAACGCTGAATCCACTAGAGCATCTCAGGTCATTGCTCGATTCTCCGTGGACGATAATTCCAAATTACCAACTCTCGTTCTGTTGGAAGGAAATGTCGATGCAAGCAAATTAGCGGCTATCAACGCGCACCTTGCCACCTTGCCAACGAAGCACATCAATTATTTAGAGACGTACAAAGGCAGCCTCGACACAGGTATCGAACTCTCAAGGTATTTTGCATCCGGTGGCGCTCTTCAAGCTATTCCTGCACCAGATGGGAAGGCGATCCTTCTGAGTTTGCCAGTATCGATCACGGTTGCGACCGCAACACTCCCAGACGGTCAGCCCGTGATCACGGCAATGATAAAAACCATTCGCGATGATATGAACAAATGGGGCGCCGACAACGGATTCATCAGTCACGTTACGGGAATAGGCGCACTCATCAGCGATCTATTTGGGGCCTTCGGTGGAATTGACTCAAGTCTGTTATTTACGACGTTGGGAGTAGTTTCATTCATTCTCATTATTGTGTATAGATCACCAGTGCTCTGGATTCTTCCACTCTTATCAGCAATATTTGCGCTTTCCACTGCTGGGGGAGTCGTTTATCTGTTGGCAAAGAGCAAGATCATCGCCTTGAATGGACAGGCGCAAGGAATTCTCACCATTCTGGTTCTTGGAGCCGCGACCGATTACGCACTTCTCCTCATTGCTCGTTACCGCGAAGAATTGCATCATCATGAATCGAGATTCGATGCCATGCGCGCCGCCTATCGAGGAATCTTTGAACCGATTATCGCTTCTGGAACAACAGTTGCCATCAGTTTGATGGTTCTGCTCTTGAGCGAACTTTCCAGCAACCGTGGCATGGGACCAGTCGGCGCTATCGGAATTATCGCGGCAATGTTGACGATTTTGACTCTATTGCCGGCGCTATTGGTGATTTTTGGCCGGTGGATATTCTGGCCTCGAATTCCGCGCTTTGATGATGTAGATGCCAACCTTTCAGGAATTTGGTCCAAAGTCGGTGCTCAAGTGAGTAAGAGACCACGTCGTCTTTGGATCAGCACCGCGATACTTCTTCTGGCTCTCGCTGGTTTCGCGACCACCCTTCAAGCCAATGGACTGTCGACGTCCCAGTCCTTTACTACTCGACCTGAGTCTGTAGTTGGACAGGATTTGCTGCTCAATCATTTCCCGGGTGGTGAAGGGCAACCAACTGAAGTGATCGTTAAAGAATCTCTCATGCAAGAGACGACGGAAGTTCTCTTATCTGTAAATGGAGTAGCGAGCGTCGAGCCGATGCGTGTATCAAATCCGATTCCGGGTCAGGCACTTCCTGAAATAAAGGTTGTCGACGGGCTAGTGGTGCTCAACGCGACTTTGACAGTAGCACCCGACTCGGTGAAAGCCAGGGAATCCGTACCCATCATTCGAGCGGCAGTTCATAAGATCGATCCGACGATCCTTGTCGGTGGATCCAGCGCAGTTTCTTATGATGTCGACCAGGCATCACGTCACGATAATCGCTTGATCATTCCGGTGGTTCTCATATTGATTGGAATCATCCTTACATTGCTTCTACGGAGTTTTGCTGCGGCGGCGCTTCTGCTCGCGACGGTTGTGCTCTCTTACGCCGCGACGTTGGGAGTAAGCCAACTGGTCTTTCACAATATTTTTCACTTTTCTGGGGCGGACACTTCGTTCCCGCTCTTTGCCTTTGTATTTCTAGTTGCCCTTGGGATTGATTACAACATCTTCTTGATGACACGGGTTCGTGAAGAGAGCGCGAAGATCGGAACCCGCGCTGGGGTGATCAAGGGATTGACAGTCACAGGTGGAGTGATCACCTCCGCAGGTATCGTTCTCGCTGCAACCTTTGGAGTACTTGGAATTCTTCCGCTCGTATTTCTTGCAGAATTAGGTTTTGCGGTTGGATTTGGAGTGTTGCTCGACACGATCATCGTGCGATCGATACTTGTACCAGCACTTGTTCACGATATTGGTGGCAAAGTCTGGTGGCCCTCGAAACTCCAGCACCGCGATTAGGAAGAGATTAGTTACTCAACGAGAGCATCGAGAGCCGCCCCGATATGGGGGTAATCAAAGATAAATCCAGCCTCAGTGAGAACTTCCGGAATGACCTTTTTTGATCCGAGCATCTCGGAGGAGAATCCCCCGAAGGCAATCTTTAAGGCGATTGAAGGCACTGGGAAAACGGCTGGTCGATGGATAGCCCGGGCAAGGGCAGCGGTGAATTCCTGATTCGTTACGGGGTTCGGTGCGGTTAGGTTTACCGGACCCGAGATTGGATTCTCCAACGCGAAGCTGACGGCGCGAGCCACATCATGCAGAGTAATCCAAGACCACCACTGTTTTCCTGATCCGAGGCGACCGCCAAGACCGAAACGAAAGAACGGGATCATCCTTCCGAGTGCGCCACCTGTTGGATCAAGTACAAGTCCCGTTCGTAGTTTTACAGTTCTGACATCTCCGGCAAGATCTGCTGCGTTCTCCCACTCATGACAAACGGCCGCAAGAAAATCATCCCCTGCGCGATCTCTTTCGGTCACGGCTCGATTGCCAGTTTCACCGTACCAACCCATTGCGCTGGAAGAAATGAAAACTTTTGGTTTTACTGCCGCTACTGCATGTGCAATTGTGGTCGTTCCGAGAAGGCGCGAGTTCAAAATCTCACTCTTGTATTTCGCGGTCCACCTTTTATCGCCAACTCCAGCACCCGCCAGATGGATGACCGCATCGACTCCTTCCAGCGCTGTGAGATCTACAGTGCCTGCTTGCGGATCCCAGCTAATCTCATCCGGTGCGACGGTCTGTCGCCGGACTAGACGTTGAACGGTGTGGCCTTCTGATTTGAGATGCCCGACAATCGCAGTCCCGATAAGGCCCGAGGATCCTGTAACGGCAATGCGTTGCAATTGGTTCATTACAAGCCGAGGTCCGTTTCAAATGATCCGGTTTCGAGACGATCTTTCAGTGTCACTAAGAAGCGCGCTGCATCTGCGCCGTCTACAACTCGGTGATCGTAAGAGAGGGCCAAATAAACCATGGAGCGGATGGCGATGGTTTCCCCACCATCTTCGCCCTTGACAACCATTGGCCGCTTCACGATTGCACCCAGACCAAGAATCGCGACCTGGGGCTGGTTGATAATCGGAGTATCGAATAACGCACCGCGACTGCCCGTGTTGGTGATTGTGAATGTGCCACCACCGAGTTCGTCAGGAGTGACTTTGTTATCGCGCGTACGAGCTGCAAGATCTGAAATCTTCTGCGCGATTCCGCCCATATTGAGGTTGCCTGCGTCGCGTATTACCGGAACCAGCAATCCGCGTTCGGTGTCTACTGCGATCCCAAGGTGTTCGGAAGCGTGGTACGTGATCTGGTCGCCTTCAACTGAGGAGTTAACAACCGGATGTTGCTTTAATGCTTCGCACACGGCTACGGCAAAGAATGGAAGGAATGTGAGTTTCACTCCTTGACGCTCTTCGAACTTCCCCTTCGCCTTCGCCCGCAAACGAGCTATTTTGGTGACATCTACTTCAATAACTGTTGTGAGTTGCGCGCTTACATGAAGTGATTCGACCATGCGCGCGGCGATTACTTTTCGCAGACGAGACATCGTGACGGTCTGCCCTCGAAGAGGTGAGCCATCCAAAGTCGGTGCTTTCGCGGCGGTGCCAGAGGATGCTGGAGTCGCGGAGGCAACTGGAGCAACAGGTAGAGCTACAGGCGCTGGCATTAAGCGAACCGCGGTGGCCTCAATATCTTCTTTACGGATACGGCCACCCACACCAGTACCCGAAACTTTTGAAAGGTCAACCCCAAGATCTGATGCGAGTTTGCGGACGAGGGGAGTGGCATAAGCATCGGGCTCGACCACAACAGGCGTCACAACTGGTGCAATCGGCGTAGATGCAACTGGTGCATTCGGCGTAGATGCAACTGGTGCATTCGGCGTAGATGCAACTGGTGCAGGTGCGATTCCGGTAGCGCCAATGAGAGCCAAGCGTGCTCCCACCGGAACTGTTGTATCAATGGGGACATCAATAGCAAGTAATACGCCCGCAACTGGAGAAGGAATTTCGGTATCAACTTTGTCCGTGGAGACTTCTAGTAGCGCTTCATCTACGGCGATCGTATCGCCCACATTCTTAAGCCAGCGCGTTACGGTTCCTTCAGAAACAGATTCACCGAGTGCAGGCATAGATACGACAGTGCCCGAGTTCGAGGGAACAGGTGTGGGTGCGGCGGCGCTTGGAGTCTCAACAACTGGCGCCACCGGTACAAATTGTTCTACAGGTGCAACTGCCGCTGGTGGTGCAACTGCTACCGGTGGAACGAAACTACTCTCCGCGCTATCAGCAATGATCGCAAGCTCGGCTCCAACCGGAACTGTCTGGTCGATACCGACCACTATTTTGGAAAGAATCCCAGCCACAGGTGAGGGAATCTCGGTATCGACTTTGTCGGTTGATACTTCCAAAAGTGCTTCATCAACCGCGACATGATCGCCCTCTGCCTTGAGCCAACGCGTGACAGTGCCTTCAGTGACGCTTTCGCCAAGAGCCGGCATGGTTACTGAAAATGTCATCGACGTTCTCCTCTTAATGTAACTGCGATTAGTGTGCTTTTAAATTCAACCATGCGCATGAAGCGGTTTACCGGCAAGGGCCATGTGTGCTTCGCCCATTGCTTCCGACAACGTTGGGTGTGCATGAATTAGTGGAGCGACATCATTGGCGCTTGCTTCCCAATTGAATATGAGTTGCGCTTCGGCAAGAAGTTCTCCGACGCGGGCACCGACCATGTGAATGCCGAGCACTGGGCCGTCTTTCTCGGATACGAGTTTGATGGAACCTGCGGTTCCAAGGATTTGAGCTTTTCCGTTCCCAGCGAGGTCATACGTTAACTCGATGACTTCGTGACCGCGCTCTTTGGCCTGCGCAGTGGTCAGTCCGACCGAAGCAACTTCAGGGTCTGAGTAGGTGACACGTGGAACTCCGTCATAATTGATCGGTCGGGGATTGAGCCCGGCAATCTCCTCTGCGACAAGAATTCCTTCGCCAAATCCAACGTGCGCCAATTGAAGAGTTGGAATCAGATCTCCAACTGCCCAAATTCCAGGAACATTAGTTCGGCACTTGTCATCTACTGTGATGTAGCCGCGTTCCATCGCGATGCCCTGTTCTTCATAACCCAAATTGGCGGAGACTGGTCCGCGGCCGACGGCTACTAGGAGCAGGTCCGCCACGAACTCTTTTCCGTTCTCTAATGTCACGGTCACATTTTCATCGGTCACGGAGGCGGATTGGAATCGAACGCCCAATTCAAAATTGATGCCACGTTTGCGGAAAGCTCTTTCGAGTTGCTTGCTTGATGATTCGTCTTCAAGCGCTACCAGGTGGGGAAGCGCTTCGATGATTCGCACTTCCGCGCCAAAGGACTTCCAGACCGAGGCAAACTCACACCCAATTACGCCACCGCCTAGAACAATGACGTTAGCGGGGACGTAATTCAAAGTGAGTGCATGGTCGCTGGTGATAATTCTGTTGCCATCAATGTTAAGTCCCGGCAAAGAACGGGCGTAGGAACCTGTTGCGAGTACGACGTTCTTGCCGACATATTGTTGGCCATCAACTTCTACGGTGTTCTTTGCTACAAGTCGGCCATGGCCCTGCACAAAAGTTATATTTCGAGACTTAACGAGCCCCTGCAATCCTTTGTGGAGCTTGTTGATCACCCCATCCTTGTAGGTGTTTACGCCATTCATATCTATAGATTGGAATTGGGCGTTGACCCCGTAGTGAATGGCTTCTCTCGCATTGTCCGCAATTTCGCCCGCGTGGAGTAGTGCTTTTGTCGGGATACATCCTCGATGTAAGCAGGTTCCACCCAATTTATCTGATTCAATTAGAGCTACCGAGTAGCCCAATTGCGCACTTCTCAGAGCGCATGCATATCCACCACTACCGCCGCCCAGTACAACAAGATCGAATTCAGACACTTCTACCCCTCCAGATTGGTTTGCCTATTCTGCCAGCCATTGGGCGTTTGGCACGACTTGAGATCAAATTCCCTGGCTTGATGCAGTGCTTTTACTCCACATTGTTCTCAGCAAAACGAATCAATGAGCGCATAGGCATCCCAGTTCCGCCTTTGGGGGTGTAGCCATGCGGCTCGTGGATGTTGTAGGAGGGCCCGGCAATATCAACGTGTACCCAAGGAAGGTCCGTTGGTACAAACTCTCTGAGAAAAAGGCCAGCAACGAGCATTCCCCCCATTTTGTCACCAATATTGGCCATGTCGGCTACAGGAGAGTCCAGCGAAGCTCGAAGTTCTTCAGGTAGAGGCATGGGCCAGAGGGAATCGCCAGCCTCGCCCGCGGCTTGCAGGAATTGCGCAGAGAATGTCTCATCATTGGTCATCACGGCGCCAGTACGTGTTCCTAGTGCAATGAGTTGTGCGCCGGTTAAGGTCGCCACGTCGATGATTCCGTCCAATTTTCTCGATTTCGTACCGCCGGTATTGGCCACTTCTACGGCCTTGACCAATGCATCCGCCAGAACGAGGCGCCCTTCGGCATCGGGATTGAGCACTTCGACCGTTTTCCCGCCGTAAATGGTGACGATGTCACCGGGGCGCGTGGCCGTATCGCTGACCATGTTTTCAGCCAGAGCCGCCCATGCATCGATTTGAATGGGAAGTTTCAAGGCGGCAATTGCGAGAGTTGCCGCACAGACGGCCGCTGCACCAGCCATGTCTGATTTCATCGCTTCCATGCCCAGTCCCGCTTTCAGGGCGAGCCCACCTGTATCAAAGGTGATTCCCTTTCCAACGAAGGCATACCGCTTTTTTGATTTTTTTGGGGTATAGGCGATGTGCAGCAAACGTGGAGGGTTGGAAGAGCCTTGTCCGACGCCGGTGATGCCGCCGAAACCCTGGGACTTCAGTTGCTTTTCATTGAGAACCGTAATTTTAAGCCCCGCCTTTTCACCACCTGCATCCGCAACGGCTTTTTTGATCTGCTCTACAAAGGAAATTGGAGTGAGGTGGCTAGGTGGTGTATTCACAAGGTCGCGAACAAGGGAGTTGTACTGTCCTGTGATCGTCGCTCGCTTAGAAATGTTCTTACTCTCAGTCGAATTCGCAAGTGTCGTATGAACTGTGATCGAACTAACAGGTGTTCGGGCGTCGCCCTTAGTGCTTCCACGGAATTCCTCAAAAGAGTACGCAGCGATAGCGGCGCCTTCAGCAATGGCGTTTACCGCGTGAACATCAGCCACGGGCAGAGCAAAGGAAACTTCGGCATTGCCGGCTAGGGCGCGAGTGGCGGCACCAGCTGCACGTCGAAGTAGTTCATGCGGATATTTTCGCGCTTCTTTTCCAAGTCCGGTAAATACGAGCAGACGGATAGAAGAGCCAGGAAGTCGAATTATTTCATCAGTTCTACCTGTAGCACCGAGATCTGCAAGAGCAGCAAGAAGTGGTTTTGTGTCGAGAACTAAGTCACCCGACTCAATGTGAAGAGTGGGATTCTTGCCTTCACCGTGCGCCAGTCCGACCACTAGAACGCCAGTTGAGACTTCCCCATCGATTAATCGCACCTTCGCCACGAATTACCCCTTAACACTCGGTCTATTTGATCTGCGTCTTGTTACAAGAAGTGAGCCTAGGCGATAGATTAACAACATGAAACATTCACCCTTGCACGCCCGACATCTCGCTCGAAACGCCAAAATGGCCGACTTTGGCGGTTGGCTTATGCCAATCGATTATCCAGATACTGGCACTTTGGTCGAGCACGCGGCAGTACGTGAGCGTGTAGGGCTTTTTGACGTATCTCATTTGGGTAAAGCTTCGGTGAAGGGTCAAGATGCATTGGGATTTCTCAATGGTGCATTTACCAATGATCTCAATCGAATTATTGATGGAGAAGCACAATACACAATGATGTGCGATGAAGCAGGAGGAGTAATAGATGACCTTATTGTCTATAGAAATAGCTCGGATGACTTCTTCCTAGTTCCTAACGCTTCCAATACATCTGATGTAGTCGGAGGCCTTAAGGCGCTCTCTCATCCCGGGATGGAAATAAGAAATTTGCACGAAGGATATGGCGTCTTAGCATTACAAGGTCCCAATTCGATTGACGTTCTCCGTGCACTTGGCGTAAACCCTGACATTGACTACATGAGTTTTTCTAGAACCTCCATTGCCGGGGCACCTGTCATCCTCTGCCGCACCGGCTACACGGGCGAGCATGGGTATGAAATTTTGCCGACGTGGAGTGAGGCGGAGAAAGTTTGGGATGCAATTGTTGATGCGATGAAGTCATTTGATGGTGTTGTTTGTGGATTGGGTGCCCGGGATACGTTACGAACCGAAATGGGGTATCCGCTTCACGGCCACGAACTCTCTCTGGATATAACTCCTGTACAAGCAAGTGCAAATTGGGCAGTAGGTTGGACTAAAGCCCGCTTTACCGGATCTGAGATTCTTCGCAAAGAAAGAGAGGACGGACCTGTGCGCAGGCTCGTTGGTTTGAGATGCCTTGGCCGTGGAATTCCGCGTGCGCATATGGAAGTGAAGAACTCTGCCGGGGAGAAGATCGGGGAAGTGACGAGTGGAACTTTCTCGCCGACTCTTAAGAATGGCATTGCCCTAGCCCTTATTGCACCTGGTCATTCTCTTGGCGATCACCTCAGTATCGATGTACGCGGGAAAGCGTGCGAAGTCGAAATCGTCAAACTACCTTTTGTTCCGTCGCACGTAAGGTAGCGAATTCTTTCGCAGACTGAAATTCAATTGGTGTAACAAAGGCGGCTTTGCGCTGGGTTCTTCGTAGGGCAAAGAGAACTGCTGGCGCAGTAAAAATCATGAGCATGCTGGTGAGAATTGCTCTTGGAACGTCCCACGCCATCGCGGACGCGAAGTGGTAGATGATGAAATGATGGAAATTTGTTCCAACGCTTGCCGTAGGCGAGTACGAAATTTGAGTGTGAGCTCCAAGCGCCCACGGCCAGAATTGAAGATCCATAAGTAGCCCAAATGTGAACGCTGCAACTGCCCCAAATAGAACTAAAAGGAGAACTTCGCTTCGTCCTCGGATCAATCTTTTTCCGAATCTGTTGGGAAGTGCGCCGGCTGCCAATCCAATCCAACCGGCAGCAAACATTTGATAGGCGAGCC